>JAGQRC010000151.1 GCA_020425835.1 Planctomycetota bacterium
CTCCGTAGACGAGGACCCATGCGTCGGCGACCGGGTCGCCGGTCACCGAGTTCGTCACCGTGCCATTCAAGGTGCCCGTGTCCGGTGTGCCGATGACGAAGTCGACGGTGGTCGTCATCCCGTCGGTCACCGTGGCGGTCACCGGCGAAGAGAACTGCCCCGCATGGATGCAGCGGACCGTGTAGTCGCCGGCGTCCAGGCCGCCGATCTCGTAGTCGCCGTTCGTGTCCGTGGTCGCGAGACCTCCGAAGCCGAATCCGAAACCGGAGAAGTCGGGGAACGCCACGACGACCGCCCCGACGAGCGGCGCGCCGGAACCATCGGTCGCCGACCCGGCGATCGCCCCCTGAGCGTTGATCGTCGTCGAGAGGCCCAAGAGCAGCCCGAGGCCAATGGCGAGTGATCCGAGTCGTGAGAACATCGAAGCCTCCTTGTCATGGGGTGCTGGCGGGAAGCGATCGACGGGTTCGAGTCCGGCATCGCTTCACCCACTCGAGTCCTGCCTTGTAGCCGAGTGGCGACGCTTCGGCCAGGGACGATCGGCTTCTTCGTGACCGTCGCTCGACCTCGCGTCCGCGCTGCGTTAGCGTCCCCGATTCGAGACGACCCTTACCTTTCGGAGAGTTCGCTTGTCCCATGATCCCCAGCGCCCGCCACTCGCGAAGTCGAGTCGGCCCCGGCGCATCATCGCCATGGTCCTGGTTTCTATCGGCGTCCTCCTTGTTGTCGTGGGCTTCTGGCTGCGCGACGAGTCACCGCCAGACGACTCGGATCTCCAGCCACCGATGGCTGAGGGGATTCCTGAGGCGGAGAACGTCATTCCCGCGATCATCGCCGCCAAGGCGTTGCTGGTCGAGCCGCCGGAGTGGTACGGCCTCGACGATTTCGAGGACCGCGGGGAGTCCATCGACTGGGAGAACATCGACTCGTTGATAGCTCAGAACGAGCCCTACTTCGCTGCGCTCGACGTCGCGCTGGCGCGTCCGCGCTGTCGGCTCCTGCGATCCACCATGTTGGAGTGTCCACACTTCTCCGCGATGCGGTCCGCCCAGAGATGGCTGACCGATCGCATGAAGTGGTGGGTTCATCACGGCGAGGTGGAGAGAGCGGTGGATCTCTGGCTGCGCTGGACCGGAGTCGTCTGGGAGGCGTCGGGGTTTCCGGGATCGGTGATGGACCTGTACTTCTGCGCGGCCGTGCATTCCGCCTGCAGCGCGACAGCGGTGGAGCTCGCGGAGTCACCCGCCGTGACCATCGAGCAACTCGCACGGATGAAGTCTCGACTCGCCGAGGCCCCGTCGTTGTTCGGAAGCGTCTCCGTCGGGCTTCGATACGAGTACTCGGTGATGACACAGGGCATAGCCGACGGGCTGCCGACCGAGTGGTCCGACCGGTTCCCATCTTGGACCCTCCTCTACAAACCGAACGCGACCCGCCGCCGGTACGGGGGCCATGTTCGAGCCGCCCTTCGAGCGTTCGAGGCGCGGGACCCGAGCCTGTTCTCGCCCCTTCCGGAGGAGCGCGGCGAGATTCGGTGGATCCTCGGTGGCAACTACGCAGGAGAGTCGATCCTGACGGTGTTCGTTCTTCCCTTTCCCCTTCTCTACGAGCAGTTGCATCGGGTCGAAGCGTCGGTCGCCGTCCACCGAGTGGCGCTGGCGCTTCGCGCCCACGAGTTGTCGGAGGCCGAGCTTCCCGTCGACCTGTCATCGCTCGTGCCGAGGTGGCTCGAGCCCGGTGTGCTCGATTCGCTCGAGCATCCGCTCGAGTACGACCGAGCCGCCCGGTTCATCGGGCTCGAGCGACGGAGCGATCTCGAGCCCGTCCAGCCACCGAAGCTCATCGTTCTCGATCGGCGGGAGTCGGATTGAAGCGCTTCCGGCGATGAGCAGCCCGTCGGGAGAATCGTTCCGAGCGAGAGCCGGAGCTTCCTGCGCCAGCGCACCTGCCGAAACTCGCCCGAGTGTTGTCCGTCGACGGGAGCCCGGAAGAGGGACGAAGCTCGACCGCCGACCATGACCCGGGTATGTTCATCGAAGATCGCCCAGGTCCTTCACTACTCGGAGAGTTCGTTGTCCCACGATTCCCGTCCGACCGAGCCCACCGTTTCATCGGGCCGGTCCAAGCGATTCCTCCTCCTCGTCGCCTTGGCTCTTCTCGGGTTGATCACGGTCGTGGTCTACGTGTGGCTGCGCGATGAGCCTCCCCCCGATGACTCGGATCTCCAGCCGCCACCGTTCGAAGCGATCGCCGAGTCCGACAACAGCGTGCCCGCGCTGATCGCGGCGGAGGCGCTGTTGATCGAACCGGACGACTGGGTCGGTCTCGAGAGTCGGCAACAGGAGGGCGGCCAGATCGACTGGGACGCGGTCGCGGTCACGATGGCCGGGAACGAAGCCTACTTCGCTGCGGTCGACGCGGCGTTGGCGCGACCGCGGAGCCAGGTCGAACGTGCGGAGACGGTCTCGGACCTCAGCCCTCACATCATGCCCTTGCGCTCGTGCGCCACTTGGCTGACCGATCGATCCCTCTGGCTGGCGCACCGGGGCGATGTCGCCGCGTCCATCGATGTCTGGGAACGATGGGCGAAACACGTATCCGACCTCTCCCGCAGCCCGGGGACTCTCCTGGATTCGGTCCTCTTCATGGCAATGCGACGCCAGTGCTCCGCCACCGCCGTCGAACTCGGATTCTCGGAGGGCGTGACCGGCGAGCAGATCCAGCGGCTCCAGTCCCAGGTCGCGTCGGCTCCCGGGTTCTTCGCGCTCGCCCCCGTCGCCCTGCGTGACGAGTACCGCGTGACCAAGGCGTCGATCCGCGAGTGGATCCCGCCCGAGGTCCAAGGGTTCACCTCGACGTTCATGTACAAGGAGAATGCGACCCTTCGCGCGTACGGGGACTCGATCCGCTCGGCGATTCGCGCGTTCGAGGAGCGGGATCCCACGCTGCTCCCCGGCCGCTCGGGACGGACCAGCCACGTTCGCATGTTCTCGAGCGGGAACTACACCGGTGAAGTGATCCTGTCGCTGCTCCTCCCCACCCTCCTGCCGCTCTACGAGAAGGCCCTTGCGAGTGAGCGTGCGGGGCACGTTCACCGCATCGCACTCGCCCTGCGGCGCTACGAGCTCGAGAACGGCGCGCTTCCGTCGACGCTCGCCGAGCTGGCGCCCAAGTGGCTCGAGGCCGAGACGCTCGAGGCGCCCGTCCAGTACGATCGCGACGCGCGTTGGGTCGGCCTCGAACGGCCGGACGACCTCACTCCGACCGCGCCGCCACGGATCGCGGTCCAGGATCGTTGAGCGGGGAAGACGCGGTGGATCCACGACGTCCGAGAAACCGGAGGCTCCGTTGAGGACCGCTCCTCCGCGATCCAAGCGTGGGCTCTTCGTTCGTCTCGGGATTCTCTCGCTCGTGTTCGGTGCGCTCCTGGTGGTCTGGTTGCGCGACGAGGCGCCGTCGGATGATTCCGATCTCGTGCCGCCATCGCCGGAGAGCATCCCCGATAGCGACAACGCGCTCTCCGCCCTGATCGCCGCGGAGGCCCTGGTCGTCACGCCTCCGGGGTGGGTGCATCTCGCGGACCGGGATCCGGGTGCCCTCATCGTCGATGAGACCATTGCGTCGGCGATGGCGGCGAACCGGTCGTACTTCAGCGCGGTCGATGCGGCGCTCGCGCGCCCCCGATGTCGCGTCGCGCCGGTGAGGTCGATCGGCGACGGAATGGACCACATCGAACCGCTGAGGATCTGCGCGGACTGGAACTCGGATCGCGTCCGTTGGCGTCTCCACCGCGGCGAGATCGCGGAAGCCGTCGAGGTCTGGGACCGCTGGGCCGGTGCCTTGTCGGACCTGGCTTCGGAGCCCGCGGCGTTGATCGACTCCCTCTTTCAACGGGCGCGGTTCCTGGACCTCATGGACGAGGCCCGACTTCTCGCCGAGTCCCCGGGAATCGAGAGCAGTCACCTCGCGCGACTGCAGGCGCGACTCGCGGGGTTTCCCGATCCGTTCGACGTCTTTCCGACTCTCTTGCGACGCGAGTACATCCTGATGAGCCAGAGCCTGACCGAGGGCATCGAGGAGCTCGGCCTCGACACTCTGATGTACAAGCCCAATGCGACCCGCCGGAAGTACGCCGAGCAGGTGCGACGCCAGGTCCGCGCCTTCGAGGAGCGCGATCTCTCTCTCCTCGACACTCAGTACGAACCGCCCAGCACGATTCGCACGCTCCTCGGCGGCAACTACACCGGTGAGTCCCTGCTTTCGATCCTCGCCAGTGTCAACACGGGGATGTACCGGAGCACTCAGAGACACGTGGAGACCTGGATCCTCCACCGCGTCGCCCTCGCGATCCGCCGCTTCGAGGTCGACCACGGTCGATGGCCCGAGACGATCGATGGGCTCGTCCCGACGGCATTGGAGCCGGGTGTTCTCGAACGCCTCGACCTCCCGATCATCCTCGACCGCGATGCACGCTGGGTCGGCTTCGACCGGCCCGCTGATCTCGAGCCGACCGCCGCACCGGGGATCGGTGTCGGGTCTTCGAGCGACGAGCTCTGACCGCGGAGGAACGATTGCCCTTCGACGACGACCGACCCTCTCATCGATCGTGGCGCTGGCGGATCGTCGTGCTCTTCTCCTTCTGTGTCGTCGGACTCGCGGTCGTCGCGCTCTGGTTGACCGACGAGCCTCCCCCCGATGATTCCGACCTCGCCCCCACGCCGGTCGAGAGCATCGCCGTGGGCGACAACGCCCTGCCGGCGTTGATCGCGGCGTGCGCTCAGCGGGTCGAGCCTTCCGACTGGATCCGGCTCTCGCAACGGGAGACGCGGTCGCTGGCCGTCGATTGGGCACAGGTCGACGCCGCGATGAGGGACAACGCGGCCTTCTTCGCCGCGGTGGATACTGCGCTCGCGCGTCCGAGGTGCCGTGTCGCGGTGTCCACGGAGCATGTTCGAACGGTCCATCACTACGCCCCGCTGAAGCTGGTCGGCGAGTGGACCTCCGATCGCATTCGGTGGCTCCGCCACCATGACGAGATCGGAGCCGCGGTCGAGGTGTGGGCGTCCTGGGTGGACGCCGTCTCCGACCTTTCGGGAGCTCCGGGCCGCGATGGTTCGCGCGGAGATCCGCGCGTTCGAGGAGAGAGACGCGGTGAATCGGACAGATCGTGTGCTCGGCGGCCCCCTGTACCAGGCGCCGACCCCGTTCCGGATGCTCCTCGGGGGCAACTTCGCCGGCGAGCACTATCTCTTCAGCTTCTGGACGGCTCGAGCTGGGACCTATCGATTGGCCGAGAGTCTGGTCGACACGTCGGTCCTCTGCCGGGTCGTGCTCGCCCTTCGACGACACGAGTCGCTGCATGGCGAGCTTCCACCGGATCTGGCGGCGCTCGTCCCGACCGGTCTCGAGCCCGGTGTCATGGAGCGGACCCGCGCTCCACTGGTCTACGATCGCGACGCGCGTTGGATTGGCTTCGATCGCCCGGACGACGTGGAGCCCGTCGCGGCGCCGCGAATCCGAGTGGGGCGAGTGAAGCGTTGAGTGCTCGAGCCGCGCCTGAGGGTGTCCCAGCCCTCGTTCGACATTGGCGAGCGAAACACCCTCAGAGCGAAAGATGGGTTTCGTCGACACCGTCACCGCGGCACGGCGTCGACGCGTCCCCTCACTCCCAGCAGTTCAATAGCTCGACCTGGGGTGCGAACGGGGCGATCGCGAGATTCTCCCAGTCGCCACTGGTCGCGAGGAGCCCGATCGCGAGGTCTTGGAGCTCGATGCCGACGGCCGATGTGACGTAGTTGTGGAACGCCTCACAGCTGTACGAGTTGGGACCCGACCCGAACAGGGGAGGGATCTCCTTGTAGATCTCCCACCGGTCCAGGGCGCCGGGGTCGTAGTCGTTGGTCGTGGTGATCAGCCGGTTGATTCCCATCTCGAACGAGTACGCCTCGAACACGAAGTCGCCGGAGATGCACTGCGCTGGAATCGCCGCACCGGTCCCCGGGTTCAGCGCGTATCGCAGGTACTCCTGGGTCGTGAACAGACCAGGGTTGTCGTAACGAGCCATCGCGAACAGTTCGGTCCCCTCGGAGACCACGCCGACGGGCTTGTCGCAGTATCGCATCCGCCGGCACCAACGGATCGTCCCGTTGTTCTCCGCGCTGAGGATGAGCGGCTCGAGCCCACTACCGTTGCGATCGATCGTCATGAAGTAGCCGTTCATCGACGCGAAGCGATCGTCGAAGTCGATGCGGGGGTCGGCCAGGAACTGACCGCTGATGCTGAACTCTCGAAGGACGCCGAAGGCCCCGGTGTCCGTGTTGATCCACTGCACGACGACCTCGCCCGTCGGGGTGAACCCGACCCAGCGCAGGTTCCTCTGGAGGGTCTTGGCATCGCTGAGTCGCGCGGTCACCGACATCGCGGCGCAGCTGTCCCAGGACAGCGCTCCGCTGCCGAGGAACTTGAAGGCGAAGATGTGGGGGACGGTCCCGAGGGCGTCGTCCGACTTGAAGGTGCCGACCACGGTGTAGCCGGATGCTGCGCCGGTCGAGTCGAAGGAGCGCTCGATCTCCAAGCCGGTGATCTCGTTCGGAGCCCACCATCCGTACGAGAAGTCCCGACTCCAGATGACGACGTTGTCGACGAGACGCACCTTCATCACGAGGACCCGATGCTCCAAGGTGAAATCGTCCACGACGTTGGTCGTGATGAAGACGTTCTGCTCGTTGTGGCTCAACGCCAGCGAGCACGGGGACGACGACGAGTATCCACGAGGACCGACCGGGAAGATGATGTGCGTCGGAGTCTGGGACGCCTTGTCGACCTTGCGATAGATCAGGAAGTTCCCCCCCGGAACACTGGGGGAGGAGTTGTTGTAGGGAACGGTGCGGCTGACGGAGACGACGAACTGCTCGCTCTCCACCGTGTCGACGTTGTTGCCCTGCCCGTAGGCGCCGAAGTTTTCCTCCGCGGACGTCTGCTGGATGCGCCATCCGAAGCCACCGATTGCAGGAACGATCTGGCCCTGGACGTCCGCGACCAGGACGCAGCAGAGGACCGTGGCCATGACGGTCAGCGCGACGAACTTGGTGTGTTTCACGAAACACACTCCCTTCGATGAAGTTGCTCTTCTCGAGGTGCAGCGCGGGTCGACCCGGTGTCGACTCCTAGCAGCCCGTTGAAAAGCTCATTCCGGACGAGAGCCAGAGCTTCCTGCGCCCAGCACACCCGGCGAAACTCGAAGTATGAGCCAATACGACTGCGTTTCGCCGGAAGCGCTGGACTTGGAATCTCGAACTCTCGCCCCGGAAGCAGTTTCTCAACGGACTGCTAGCAGCCCGTCGAAAACCGCTCTCGGCCGGAATGGGTTTTCAACGGGCTCCCAGGGCACCTCGTTCTCGCCGGAGGAATCCAGGGCGCGAACCGGTTGTGACAGAGCAACTCGAAGTCATCGAAACGAGACTTCGCGCGCTTGCTTCGATGCACGTGCAGTGCGTTCGGTCCGCGATGGGCGGTTCTCGTCAACACCCGAGTTCGGTCACCGAGAATCGACTCTCCACGAGCGCCCGAGAACTCCGGTGCGAGCG
>JAGQRC010000152.1 GCA_020425835.1 Planctomycetota bacterium
ACAGGCACCGTGTCCCACAGGCACCGTGTCCCACAGGCACCGTGTCCCACAGGCACCGTGTCCCACAGGCACCGTGTTTCACAGCTACCGTGTCCCACAGGCACCGTGTTTCACAGCTACCGTGTCTCACAGGCACCGTTCTTACAGGCACCGATTCGAGATCGAGAAATCCCCGACCGGCACCTCGGGGAACGAGACGCTATCCTCTGCGGGTCCCGAAGAAAAGGAGCTCCCCATGACTGCATCGAGAGCGGGCCTCATCGTCTTCCTCGCCGCGTGTCTGCTCGTCGTCGCGGGCTGCATGCACGGCAGCTCGGCCCAGTCGCAGAGTCGCCCGGCGTCCCAACCCGCGGCTCCGTCCAAAGGGCCTCGGCCCGGAGACTCGGTCGCCACCTTCGCCGGCGGCTGCTTCTGGTGCATGGAGAAGCCGTTCGAGAAGCTCGACGGCGTGTCCGCGGTCATCTCCGGGTACACCGGTGGCACCGTCGAGTACCCGACGTACGAGCAGGTCGGCTCCGGAACCACCGGGCACGCCGAGTCGATCCAAGTGCACTACGACCCGAGCCGCATCCGCTACGAGGACCTGCTCCAAGTCTTCTGGAGGCAGATCGACCCGACCGACACCGGCGGACAGTTCGTGGATCGCGGAACCCAGTATCGTCACGAGATCTTCTATCACGATGAAGCGCAGAAGCAGGCCGCGGAGGCGTCGAAGAAGGCGCTCATCGCTTCGGGGCGCTACGACAAGCCGGTGACCACTCCGATCACGAAGGCCTCCAAGTTCTACCCCGCGGAGGAGTACCACCAGGACTACTACCGCAAGAACCCGAGCCACTACGAGCGGTACCGCAACGGATCGGGGCGCGATCGCTACCTCGATCGTGTCTGGGGCAAGGACCGCGACTACCACCCTCAGCCGCCGAAGACGACCGCGCGCTACGCCAAACCGTCGCTCGACGAGATCAAGAAGAAGCTCACGCCTCTGCAGTTCCAGGTCACCCAGGAGGAGGGGACCGAACCACCGTTCCGCAACGAGTTCTGGGACAACAAGCGTGAGGGCATCTACGTCGACATCGTGACCGGCGAGCCCCTGTTCAGCTCGAAGGACAAGTTCAAGTCGGGAACCGGCTGGCCGAGCTTCACCCGGCCGATCCGCGAGGGAGTCCTGAAGCAGGACGTCGACTACAAGCTCGGGTACGCCCGGAACGAGGTGCGGAGCAAGATCGCGGACTCGCACCTCGGGCACGTCTTCGAGGACGGGCCCCCTCCGACCGGACTCCGCTACTGCATCAACTCGGCGGCGCTGCGGTTCGTGCCGAAGGACGAGCTGAAGGAGTCCGGGTACCCCGACTTCATCGGCGACTTCGCCGAGGCCGACAAGAAGTAGGGGGACTGACACAGAAGTTCGTCGGCGAGACGCCGACCTTCGACGGAGAGTTGCGAAAAGTCACCCGGCTCGCTCGAGCGAGCGAGCCGACCGACACCGCAGGACGAGGCGAAGCGACCCGAGGTGCTCGAAGAGCCGCGTTGATCGTGGCCAGTGCGCGGGTTGCGCTCGACTCCGATCGTGATCTCCGGCGCCTTCGGCGACCCTTCGTTGACGCGATCCGGGGCACCTTCTACTGTGCTACACTCTGAGCCTTTCTGCCCGGTCTCGCAGAGGCCATTCCGATTCCCCCACATGCCGTCGATCTCCCCGCCGAGAGTGGCGCGCCCCTGCCGTGGCGCCTCTCGTCGACCGAGTCGTACGGTGCTCGCGTCCCTTCGGACGTGGGACATACGAAAACGAGGCTTGTCAGCATGATTGCTCGGTGTCGCACCATCGGGTTCTCCGTCGTTCTCCTCCTCGCCGGAAGCTGGAGCGCAGTGACCGCGGGAGAGATCGGGACCAACCTGTCTCGCCTGACGGAGGTCAATCCGAACTGGATGTTCGTCGACCTCTTCAAGTCGGCCGGGGAGTGGATCCCCCAGCTCGCCGACTCACCGTCGCCCTGGGATACGGGGCAGCCCCTCAACTTCACGCCGGATGGCTGGCCGATCCTCGCTCCGGGCCAAGCCGCGGGCGTCGTCATCGCGAACGTCGAAGGACACTACCCCGCCGGCCAGTACCTCTGCCTGTACGACGGCACCGGCGAGATCGAGTTCGGGGTCGACGCATCGATCGTCTCGAGCCAGCCCGGACAGATCATCGTCCAGGTGTTCCCGAACGTCCTGACGCACCTGAAGATCGTCCAGTCCGATCCCGCGGACCCGGTGCGCAACGTCCGATTCATCATGCCCGGGTTCTGGGACAACTACGACACGCAGGTCTTCCACCCGCTCTACCTGCAGCGCTTGACGCCGTACTCGACGATCCGGTTCATGGACATGCAGCGAACCAACTCGTCGTTGCTGCAGAGCTGGTCCGATCGCCCCCTTCCGACCGATCCCAAACAGACGACCGGCAAGGGTGTGGCCTACGAGTACATGATCGAGCTGTGCAACCGGACGCACTGCAACCCGTGGATCTGCATCCCGCACCTCGCGACCGATGACTACGTGACCCAGCTCGCGACCTTGATCTCGAACGACCTCGACCCGACGTTGAAGGTCTACATCGAGTACTCGAACGAGGTCTGGAACCTCAGCTACCCGCAGGCGATCTACTGCCAAGGCCAAGGGGTCTCGCAGGCGCTCTCGACCGACCCCTACCAGGCGCAGCTGTTCTACTACTCCAAGCGAGCGGTCCAGATCTTCGACATCTTCGAGACGGTGTTCGGCGGGACCAGCCGGCTGCAGCGGGTCCTGGCGGGCCAGCTCGTCAACCCGTGGGTCGGCGAACAGGCCGTGATCTTCGAGAACGCTTTCGAGTCCGCCGATGTGCTCGCGATGAACGTCTACCTCGGCTACCCGCTGGGAACGTCGCTGACGCCGGTGATCGAGAGCTGGACCTCGGCCGACGTCCACCAGGCGATGATCGCGGAGATCCCGGACATCATGAGCCAGGTCCAGGGCAACATGACGACGGCCACCACGTACGGGCTCGAGCTCGTCGCCTACGAAGGCGGACAGCACCTCGTCGGGGTCGGGATCTTCGAGCAGGACCCCTCCCTCGCGGCGATCTTCCACGCCGCCAACCGGGATCCCGGCATGTACGACGTCTACACCCAGTTCCTCCAGGCTTGGGAAGCGCAGGGTGGAGGCGCGCTCCTGCACTACTACCAGGCGGGGGTTCCCAACCAGTTCGGGAGCTGGGGAGCGATCGAGTACCAGGACCAGGATCTGGCGGAAGCGCACAAGTACCGAGCGCTCGTCGATTTCAACCAGGTCACCTTCGAGCGCGGCGACTGCAACGGCGACGGGATGATGGACATCTCGGATGTCGTCTACTACCTCGAAGGGCTGTTCTCGGGGGGCACGCAGCCGGGTTGTGAGGACGCCTGCGACTCCAACGATGATGGCGGCCTCGACATCTCCGACGGTGTCTACGTGCTCCAGGTGTTGTTCCAAGGGGGATCCCCGCCGCCGGCTCCGTCCGGGATGTGCGGATCGGACCCGACCATGGACTCGCTCTACTGCCTCGGCTCGCCGAGCTGCCCGTAGCGACGCCCCCATCCCTCGAGCATCGGTCGACGAGCCGCGGTCGCTCCAACCGGAGCGGTCGCGGCTCGTTCACTTCTCTTCACTCGGATCAAAGGGGCTCGGCGACGATCGCCGTGTTCGCGGGGACGATGCCGAGGTCGGTCTCCGTGCCGTCCACCCAGATGACTCGGATCGAAGCGGTGTCCGCCCGACCCAGGCCGAAGTGCACTTCGGCCGGAGTGCCCGACAGGTAGCTCCGCCCGGCGATCACGTCGCGTCGCTTCGTCACCGGGGCCAGCGGTCCGGGACCGTCCACATCGACCGTCGCGAGGACCTTCGACCCCCAAGCGAGTGCGTTCGGCGCGAGCTTGACGGTGATCCAGTGGCCGGCGTCCGTCGTTCGGTTCTCGAGGAGTTGCACTCGGCTACCGAGGTTCGTGATCAGGATGTCGAGATCGCCGTCGCGATCGTAGTCGAACGCGATCAACCCGCGACCATCCCGAGCGTCGTCGAAGCCGGTGCCCCAATGGCGGGTGAAGCTCCCCGAACCATCGTTGAGGGACAGGACCGACGGCGTCTCGAAGAGGGGGTTCGAGAGGCTCGAGAACCAGTAGTCGATCCACACGTCGAATCCACCGGTCGCCGCGATGTCGAGATCTCCATCGTTGTCGACGTCGACGAACTGCGTCCCCCAACCCCAATAGGTGTCGGCCACTCCTCGCTCGACGGCTCGATCCACGAAGCCGAGGACTCCCGTCTCGGACCGTTGGTTCACGTAGAGGACGTTGTTGGCGGAAGTGCCGAGCAGGCCGGTGGGATCGGTGATGTTGGTCGCATAGACGTCGAGATCGCCGTCGTCGTCGAAGTCGGCGCAGGCGAGCCCCATGTCGTTGCCGATGTGCGTGGTGCCGACCGCGAGTCCCGCCTCGACGAAGTCGTCGACGGCGTCGTTGAAGTAGAATCGATCGCGTCCATTGTCGACCGCGACGAGCAGGTCCGGCCGCGCATCGTCGTCGAAGTCCGTCCACAGGGCGGCGAAGCAGTTGGTCGGGAGATCCTCGATCGCGACACCGGTCCGGTCGCTGAACTGGAACCCTCCGAGGTTGCGGAAGAGTCGATTGCTTCCCGGGAAGTCGGGGTTCCCGTCGCCCAGCGAGTCGTATCCCCAGTTCGTCACGTAGAGGTCGAGCCACCCATCTCCGTCGTAGTCCACGACGGCCAGTCCTCCCTTGAGGTAGCCCGGGCAGGTGAGTCCGGAACCGGCGGTGACGTCATCGAATGCCGACCCTCCGCGGTTGCGGAACAACCGACTGGGTCGTGACGTGGGCAGCGCGTCGTCGTCGTTGATCAGGATCAGGTCGAGCCAGCCGTCGTTGTCGAGGTCGCAGAACTGCGCGGTGCGCGCAAGACCGGTGTCCGCCAACTCCGGCGGAGTGACGTCGATGAAATCGGGCGTTCCGGTCTCGATCAGCTGATTGCGGTAGAGCCGATTGGGCTGGTCGATGTGCCCGAGGAGGTAGACGTCGAGGTCGCCGTCGTTGTCGTAGTCGCCGACCGCCGCGCCGGTCCCCATCTGCTCGACCATCAAGATGTGGTCCGGCTGGGTGAGCTCGGGGAAGACCGCGCCGACCTGGATCGTGAAGTCCAGGCCGCGGGCCAACGCGACGTCCTCGAACTCGACGTTGGGGGGAGGGAGCGAAGACGAGGTGATCGGACTCGAAGATGACGAACGCTGACAACCGGCGAAGCTCGCGAGGGTCGCCGTGAGAGGAATCAGGACGCGGAAGAAACGGTCGGGACCGTGACGTCGAGACACGACCCCGGCGGACGCCCCTCGAAACGAAGGGCGGAGTGACCGAGTGCTGGGCATAGGACTCCCGGACTCTCGGCGGTCCGGAGCCGATCCGTCGAGGTCGGCGCCGAGCGCGCACCGAGAGAGCGATGCTCCGACGGGAGGGGTTCGGAGCAGGGGTGCGGTTCCGTCGAGAAGGCTAACCGCGACCGGGGCCGGCGCAAGCACGTTCCCCGGGATCCGGTCGAACCGGGCGGCTACTCCATCGACTCGATGAAGGCGGTCGCCTCGGCGATCGCGGATTCCATGTCGGCGATCAGGTCGGCGACCTCCGACTCGATCTCGATGACGTTGTCCTTCAGCGACTCGATCGCCTGCGCGTTCAAGTTGTGCTTCAGGAACAGGACGTTGTCCTTGAAGACGGCGAGGACCGGGTCCATTTTGCCCTCGGCCTTGTGCATCGCGGCGATCAGCTGCTCGTATCGCTGTCGGGAGTTGCGAAGCTGATCCTCGCTGCTCCGACGGAGCTTCGCCGACTCGTACTGCTCGATCTCCTCCTCCCACTCCTTGAACAGAGCCTGGGAGACCTCCTCGATGGAGTCGATCCGCTCACGCACCGCATCCGCGCGCGAGGAACAGCGTTCGTACTCCGAATTCAACGTGTTGTACTTCTTCTCGAGCTCGCCCCCATCGACGGCGACCACCGAGCGAAACTGCTCGAGCGCGCTGGCGAACTGCTCCTTCGCCTCCTCCTGCTCCACCTTCCCCGCTTCGACGCGGTCGCGGAGGATGTCGCGTTTGTGCTTCCCGAAGGTCTCCATGGTCTTGTAGTACATCGAGGAGCAACCGGTGGAGGCGATGGAGGCGATCACCGCGACGGCAACGATCGAGATTCGACGAAGGGCGAGCATGATGGGACCTCTCCGGAGGAGCGCGCCGAGCACGTGAGCGCGATCGGAAGTTCGTGGGCGGAAGCACCGACCCTCGACGACCCTGTCGTCGCCGGAACTCCTCGAGGGAGCAACCAGGAGCCTGCCGTATTCCTGAGCCCGCGCCTGCGAAGATCGCGAGACACTCGCTCCGGGGGGTCGTGAATAGTGCGGCTCGTCGGGATCGGAAGATGCGCGGGATTGTCCAATGCGACTTCGGGCGAGTCAACGCTTCCGCGACGCGGGGCCCTCACTCCGACCGGAACGAGGCTGCTACTTCGGCCGGTGTGGCAACTCGGCCGCGCTGTTCCGGAGCGCGCGATCGATGGCCCGCAGGAAGACCTCCCGTTGGAGTGGCTTCGGGATGAACGGATCTCCGCCGGAGAACTCGGAGACGTCGACCTCTCGGTCGTAGCGGGAGGTCAGGATGATCGGGACCCGAGGGTCGATCGCGCGCAACCCCTTGCGGGTCATCGAGACACTCAGGCCGGGTGTGCTCATGTCGAGCAGGACGACATCGATCTCCGCGTGTTTCGCCCCGTAGAGCTCGACCGCGGACGCTCCCTCCGTGGCGGCGACCCATCGGTGCCCCGCGCTCGAGAGGAAGCTCGCGACGAGGGCGCGAACCTCCGGAGCGTCGTCGACGACGAGAACCGTGCCGGTTCGCGGGTGCTCCGCGGGTGACCGATCCTCGGCCGTCGGATCGAGCGGCCGCACGCGCACATCGGGGAAGACGATCTCGAAGCGGGTGCCGCGCCCTTGCGTCGTCGAGACGCGCAGCCCGGCTCCGTGTCCCCGCACGATTCCCATCGCCGCGGCCAAACCGATGCCGCGCCCCGTGGTCTTCGTCGTGAAGAACGGTTCGAAGATCCGGGGCAGCGCTTCCTCCGGAATCCCCGCACCGTCGTCCTCGACCGACAGGAGGGTGTGGGGGCCCGGCTCGAGGCGGCGACCCGTGTGGTGCGCGAACCCGAGCTCGTTGGAACGATCGCACTCCTCCGGCGTGAGCTCGACTCGACGCGTCGCGATCGTGATGTGGCGGGCGCCCGCCTCCGTCGCATTGAGCACGAGGTTCGCGACGAGCTGCTGGATCTGCGAAGCCTCGACCCGGACCGGAGGCATCGCTTCCGCTAGTTGGAACTCGAGCTCGTTGCGCATCGCGGGACCCTGGAGAAGCGCTCGGCCCTTCTCGAGGAGCTTGCCGAGATCGCACTCCCGGAGCGCGAAGCGTCGACGTCCGGCGTAGGCGAGCATCTGCTGGGACAGCTCGG
>JAGQRC010000153.1 GCA_020425835.1 Planctomycetota bacterium
TCGGGGCGGGGCCGACGCGACCGCCCTCGCACTCCACTGGGTCGGGTTCGAGCTCGAGACGCGAACGGCATGGATCTACTTCGAGATCGACGTCGAGGGATCCCTCGGCGGAACGCGCTGGCGGGACGAGTTGCTCTCCGAGTTGGGCCCTGACACGCGGAGCACGCTGCGTCTTCGCGCCGGCGACAGCTCTCGGACGCTGACCTTCGATCCCGATCGGGTCGAGGTCCCGTGGGAGGAACCGCACCTCACCGCGCTCGATCGGTTGATCCGCGGCTCGGGGCGGTTCGCCTCCCTCCTGACACGGTCGGTCCGCGGCGCGGCGATCGCCGTCCTCCGCGAGTGGGTCGCCGCCCGCTGAGTCACGGACAGTAGCGCGTCTGGCAGGTCAGATCGTCCGCCGTCGGATCGGGCCCACAGTTCGGCCACGGGCTCACGGGAAGCGGCCCGCCGAGGAAGTACGAGAGCGCGAGCGCTATCGCGTCGGTCTCGGTCACGACGCCATCGTCGTCGAAGTCCGCGGCGTCCTCGCACAAGAAGACCCCGATCCCCATCACCGCGACGCTGTACGCCGCGACGACATCGGCGATGTTGAGTCGTCCGTCGGCATTGACGTCACCGCGGATCATCTCGGACTTGCCACCACAGTCGAGGCCGATCGAGACGGTGGCCGCACTGCTCGACACCTGGCCGCAGGGACTGGTGACGACGACGGTGTAGGAGCCAGCATCTTTCATGGGCAAGAAGGTGAGCGAGAGCACGGAGTCGGTGGCACCCGGCACGAGGGCTCCGTCGTGGAACCACTGGTAGGCGAGCCTCGGTCCGGACGCGATGACACTCAGCTCGATGAGATCTCCCTCGCACGCCTCGACGTCGCTCGGCTCGGTCTCGATCGACGGACCGGCGAGCACCGTCACCGTGACCGTTTGCATCGCGAGGCCACAGGCGTTGGTCGCGAGAACCGAGTAGTTGCCGGATCCGGCTGGGCCCACCGTCTCGACCGAGAGAATCGGCGAAGTTTCGCCGGGAAGATCGACGCCGTCCTTGGACCATTGAATCTGGAGCGGAGTCGTGCCGAGGATCTCCGCCGCGAGCGAGAGCGGCTCCCCGCCACAGAGCGTCGTCTCCCCAGTCAGTGACTGAACCTGAGGGCACAGTGGATCGCAGACGCGCTGGCCGGCGAGTCCTCGGGTGTGGTGCTCGGTGATCTCCGCCGCCTCGAGCGCTCGGTCGTAGACCGCAATCTCGTCGAGGTCGCCGTCGAAACCGAACCCGGCGCCCGACGCGAGCCAGCCGACGGTCAGGAGTGCGTTCGGCGAGGCGAATCCTTCGGTGAACGACTCCGGCATCGAGGTGCGCAACTCGCCATCGACGTAGACCTCGAGCGCGGCGCTGCTCGCGCGACGAACGCCCACGGCGTGGTGCCACTGTCCATCCGCGAAACTCTCCGGCGTCACCGGGAAGACGCCCGGGGCGCCGCTGGTGTCCTTCACGAGGAACGCGACGCCGCCCTGATGCTGACCGAGCCAGAGCTCCAAACCGTTCTCGAGGTCGATGCGTCCGACGAAGATCTCCGTGCTCGGGCTCGACATGCGGAACCAGCACTCGATCGAGAAGCTCGTCTCCGCGTCGAAATCCAGCGCGCCCCCGGTCGCGCCGACCAAGCCGCTCTCGACCCCTGCGAAGAACTGAGCGCCACCCACGACACCGCTGCTCGGCGAGGGGCACTCGTCGAGGCAATCGAGGTCGACTTCCCCCACGCGATCGCGGAAGTGCCCTCCCTGGGTCTCGTCGAGCGGAAGGTAGAGGATCATGCCTTCGGGGCACTCGAAGACGTCCTGCTCGACGGTCAGGACGAACGCCTGGGTCGTGGAGCCGGCGGCGTTCTGGGCCTCCAGCTCGAGCGCGGCCGATCCGGTCTGCAGAAGGCTCGGAACCCAAGTGAGCTCACCGGTCTCGGAGTCGAGCACGACTCCATCCGGGGCGGAGTTCAGCACGAACTGCGGAGCCGGATTGCCGGTCGCGACCACGGAGTAGCGATAGAGGTCACCGACTGCAGCGGTCAAGGGCGGCACGCTGATGATCGACGGGGGAATCGGGTCGCAGACGCCGAGGCCCAACAGCCCCGCCGCATGGTTGGCCGCGACGCGGTCCTCGCCCAGTGCCGACGCGTAGATCACGACTTCGTCGATGTCGCCGACGAACGGGTCGTTGCTCGTTTGGCCGGGCGTAACGCCGATGCCGAGTGCCGCGGACTCCGATCCGAAGCCCGTCGTGTAGTTGGTGTCGTTGACCGAGGCAAGCGTACCGTCGACGTAGATTCGATTCTCTTGCGCCGCTCCATCGCGCACGGCGACGACGTGGTGCCACTCGCCGTTGGCGACGGAGAAGCCGCTCGCGACGAAGTCGGTCACGCCTTGGCCGCTCGTCGACACCAAGCTGAACCCGACCTGCCCGCCGGGGATCGTGCCGACGAAGATCCCCAGACTCGTCGTCGGATCGACGCGGCCGAACATGGTGCCGACGACTCCGCTCGCGCTCGTTCGGAACCACATCTCGATGGAGAAGTCGTCCGTCGCCCCGAAGTCGTATGCGGGATCCGCGGCGATCGCGATGCCTCCGGCCCCCCCGAAGGACTGAGCCCCACCCGCGAGCCCGTCGATCGGAACCGGACACGCGCCGTCACAGCTGCCGTTCCGGACGCCCTGCTCGTCCAGATAGCTCCCGGCGACCGGCTCGTTCAGGCGCCAAACGGATACGGCGTCGCCGGGACATTGCGCGCGGACGACAAGAGTCGGAGCCAGGACACAGATAGCAAGAACGAGAGCCCGAACGTTCGATGACGACACGGCGCCCCCTCTCGATAGTGCGAAGGGAGTGGGTAATAGAGCTTCACCGAAGAAAGGTGGCCCGGGATTCGCCACGCGGCAACGCGCCAACGAGGGCGGACCTCGCGGAACAGCACAACGCCGAGACTTAGGAGACCGTCGATAAACCCGCCCCGTCCGAGAGCCCCGCAATCGGCAGCGAGGGGTCCCGCGGCGGCAGCGAAATCGGGGCTTCGACGATGCGGCTTCCGTGGGAACCTCGACGGGCCCGATCGCGGCGATGCGCCAACGACGAAACGCACGAACACACGTGGATCCGTCGAGCTTCGCCGAGGTCAGACGAACCGACGTCGAATCGCGTCGCAGCTCGACTGGACCTGCGCGGCCTCGCTCGCCGTCGCGGAACGTTCCCCGTACAGCACGTCGTAGAAGCGACCCACCAAGAGTTCGAACGGAGCGCGGATCTCGTCCTTCTTGGCGACGAGTCGCACCTGCTGCTCGCGGGGCGTCTCTGCCGGGCGTCTTCCGAAGCGACGCCGCGCCAGGGCGCGCTGGAGCTCGTCGTAGGCGAGGAGGATCGCCTCCTCGGGAGTTGCGGCCGCCTTCTTCGTCGCCGGCTCCACCGCACTCAAAGCGAGCGGCACGATGGCGACGGCGTTGCCCCCACCGGTCGGTGCCGCCTCTCTCTCGCGACGCTCTCTGCGCCCGAAGCCGCGCGCGGCGATCACCACGAAGCCGATCGCGATGCCGGCAGCGAGCCAGCGCCAGGGCGGATCTTCCCCGGGCATGTCATCCTCACTCGTGCTGCCCTTGTCGGCAGCGTTCGGCTCGGACATCTCCATCGACGAGCCATCGGCGGGGGTCTCACCCGGACTCGCGCGCAACTCCGACGATGCGCGAGGAACCAAGCCGGCCAGCGAGGCGTCGCTCGTCGCTTCTCCATCGACGGGAGGCAGGAAATCGAGGTTCACCGAGATCGGCTCGTCGGGCAACGGAACCACCGCCGCGCTGCTGAGCTCCTCGGCGGACGTCGCGCTCTCGTCGACGGGCGCACCGCTCTCGCCGGGGGTCTCATCCTCCCCCTCTTCCTCTCCAGTGACCGCGGTCCGCAGTGTGGCGAGATCCGCCGCACTCGGGATGTCACGAGCGGGCTCGACCGGACCATCCAGGCCATCCGAACCGAAGGTCACCTCCCCCTTCGCACCACTCGACATCGTTCGCGCTCCGGTCGCCGTTCGGGAACCGACGCTGTTGCTCGCACCACCGACACGACCGAGCCCGCTCCCTTGGCTCGAGGATGAGACACCAGCGCTCGGCGCACCTGCCCGGGCGCCACCGCCTCCGGTCTGTCCGATTTCCGGTGTCGGCGGAAGCGGGTTGCTGGACTTCGTGACCGGTGTCGATGGGGTCATGGGAGGCGGCAGGGACTCGGCACCGTACTTGAAGGGATTGAGTCGAGCCTCGACGTCGTCGATCAGGGTCATCGGAAGCTCGATCAAGCGATCGTAGCCGCGGTCGGGCTTCCGCTCGAGCTCCGGCATCGGGGGGGCGGGCGCGATCGCGTCGGGCTCCGTGGCCTCGGGATCGGTCGCGCCTGGATCGATTTCCGGCGCGCTCGGCATCTCGTCGGCACCCTCGCCTTCGACCCGTGCCGTCTCGTCCTCACCGATCGGCGTGCTCTCGTCGCTCGCGGCGCCACCGGCGGTCGATCCCTGCGGCTCTTCGTCCTCCGACGACTCGGTCCCCGCAGCGCCATCGCCCTCGGGCCTCGATTCGGAGTCGACGGTGGCCTGCTCGGGCGCCGTCAGTCCCTGCGCTTCCGACTCGGATCCGCCATCGACGCGTGCCACTTCCGTGACACCCTCGCTCGTCACGACGGCCCAGCGCTCCTCACGGATCGCTAGCGCCGGCTCGATCCACCAGAGCAACCCGGTCAACACGAGGAACACCAGACCCGCGGCAACACCGCCGACCCAACCCAGCGCCCGCGATGCCTGCGCGTTGAGCGGAATCGGAACGCGTTCGACGTAGACGTCGTGCAGTAAGTGCCGCAGAGCCGTGGAGAGGCCGAACGCGACCAACGCGGCCGGGATCATCCACCACGCCCCCGCGTGACGTTCGGCCAGTCCGACGATCAGAGCACCGAGGAGGGCGACGTCGTGGAAGCGGTAGAGTCGGGGATCGAAAAGGAGCGCACTCGAGACCCAGAGCGTGACCAGCGCGACCAGCGGAGGCTGGGCGAGGCCACGCCAGATCTCGGCGAAGTGACCGAGGGACAGGCCCCCGAGCGCACCGAGACCCGCCGCCGCGGCGACGATGGCAACCGCTGACCGCGGGGCGCGCGCGGATCCCTCGACGATCCGCGCGATCGCGCGGGGCACGAGCGCCCAACCGAGGAACAGGAAACGCTCCGCCGGAGACGCGCCGCTGGACAGAGCATCCGACGCGTAGAACGCGGCCGAGGCGACCGCGACCAATTCGGAGACGAACAAGGTGAGGCCAACGCGCTCACGCGGTGCGAATCGGTCGTAGATGAGCTTCATGGTCTCGCCCTCATCGGAGACGGTCGGCCGCGGCTCGACCGCCGAGCTCGCTCAGGAGTTCAGCGCCGACCGCGGGAGCGCACGCGACCGCGCGCCACACGAGAAGAGTATAGTCTCGAAACCGCATCCCATCGATCGGCGGGCGTAGGCCTGCGCAGCGGCGAGGTTTGCCTCGTGGGTCCGCCCTCGAGCGTCGGCGAACTCGCCGAAGATGATGAGCACGATCCGGTGGCGGCGTCGAGACCACCAGAACAGACGCTCGAACAACTCCTCGCTCTCGTACAGATAGGGGCTCACGGTGACCACCACCGTCGACTCTCGCTGCACACGCGGCACGGATCGCTCGAGGAGACCGACGAACGAGCGACGATGCGGATCGGGCTGCGCGTACAGGAGCGCATCGAGTAGGCGCCGGAATTCGGCGGCGTTGGTCACGCACTGCAACACGTCGCGCCCCTTCGCGCCGCTCGTGAAGAGCTGGGCGCCGCGTCCGCGCGAGAGCGCCTTCTGCGTCAGGCCGACCGCGAGCCGGATCGCGCACTCGAAACTCGAGTTGCGCCCTGTGCCGACCAGGGCATCGCGATGGGCGTCGAGGAAGATCGACATGCCGCCACCGCTCGCTTGCGCATGCTCCCGGACCACGGGGAAGCCGAGATGCGCCGTGAGTCGCCAGTGGATCATCCGGTGGGAGTCCCCGCTCTGATACTCCCGAACCTTGTAGAACTCGTCGGAGCGGCCGAGACCGCGACGTCCCTCCTCATCGTCGTACGCGGCGAGGAACCGACCCACCTGCTCGCGCACCGACTCATCGGTCAGGGGCGGGTAGACCTTGATGCCCGTGGAGCTGGTGAAGGTGGTCGCGCGGCGGAAGAACCCAAACGGATCGGAGATCATCAGGGCGGCGGGGCCGACGCCGTAGATCCCGCGCGGCGCGACGCATTGCCCGACATACGGCAGTGAGATCGTCTCGCCGGGGAGCATCGCTCCGGGGAACAACAACCGCCGTTGCGAATGGACTTCGGGGTGGAAGACTTCTTCGACGTACGGGAAGAAGACCGGCAGGAGCGAGTCGTTCCGCACTTCGATCTCGACATCGACCTCGCTGCCCTCGTATGCAGACTCGGCGAGCCGGCGGTCGACATGGATGCCGATCGTGCTGCGCTTGAGGTACCAGTAGAGTCCGACCATCGACGCGGCCAACACCGCGCCGAACGAGATCAGAGCCGCGTTGCGCTGAACCAACCCGATCAAGATCGCGATGGCTCCGCACGCGAGGACAACCCACCCGGACCCGCTGGAGGGACGGAGCTCGAGATCAGCCATCGCCCTCCGGGAGGACCGGAACCGGGACCGCCTCCAGGACCTTTCGGATGATGTCATGACGGCTGACGCCGGCGTACTCGTTCTGCGGATTCAGGATCAGTCGGTGGGCCAATACGGGGAGTGCCACGGACTTCACGGAGTCCGGAGTCACGTACGATTCTCCAGAAATGAAGGCAAACGCCTGGGCCGCGAGCATCAAGGCCACGCTTCCCCGCGGGCTGGCACCGAGTCGGACGTCGGGGTGCTCCCGCGTTCGCCGCACGAGATCCACCGCGTAGTTGCGCACCTCCTCGCTCACCGGAAGGTCACGCACCTGCCCTTGCAGCTCTGTCACCTCTTCGATGTCGAGCACCGGCTCGAGGCGAGTCACCGGAGGCTCGTGGATGTGCGACGACACGATGTCTCGCTCGGCACTCTCGGAGGGATACCCGATCTCCAGGCGCATGAGAAAGCGGTCGATCTGTGCCTCGGGAAGCGGAAACGTCCCCTCGAGTTCGATCGGGTTCTGGGTCGCGAGAACCATGAAGAACCCCGAGAGGCTTCGGGTCACGCCATCGACCGTGACCTGCCTCTCCTCCATCGCCTCGAGGAGACTCGACTGAGTCTTCGGCGAGGTTCGGTTCACCTCGTCGGCCAGGAGGACCTCAGTGAAGACCGGTCCGGGCATGAACTCGAACTGCTCGAGCTTCGGGTGGTACACGGAGACCCCGGTGACGTCCGACGGCAACATGTCGGGCGTGAACTGAATGCGCTTGAACCGCGCATTGCGAATCGAAAGCGCGATCGACTTGGCCAGATTGGTCTTCCCCAGACCCGGGGCGTCCTCGATCAAGACG
>JAGQRC010000154.1 GCA_020425835.1 Planctomycetota bacterium
AGGTGCGGACGAAGCTCACCATCGCCAGCGGCAGCCTCGAGTTTCGAGAGCTCTTCGACGTCCGCCTCGGTCGGCGCAACCTGATCGCCTATTTCCTCGCGGTGCTCGAGCTCGCAAAGGTCCGCATGATTCGCGTGAACCAGCCGGATGCTTACTCCGAGATCCGGATCACGCTCGCCGAAATGACCGCATGACCGTTCTATTCATGGGCTCTGGCTCCTTTGGGCTTCCGACGCTTCGCCGACTAGCACGAACCGAAGTTCCCCTCACCGTTGCGACCGTTCCGGACGCTCCCCGCGGCCGCCTCGGGCAGGCCGCACCCACGCCGATCAAGGCGTGCGCGCTCGAACTCGGACTTCGCGTCCTGGAGTCCGAGACGCTGAAGGGGGAGCACGGAAGGTGCATGCTCCAGGACTCTGGAGCACGGCTTGCCGTGGTCGCGGACTACCGACTGATGCTGACACGGTCGTTCCTCGCCGGAGTCGAGTGCGGTTGCTTCAATCTGCACGGCTCCATCCTCCCTCGTTGGCGCGGAGCGGCGCCGATTCAACATGCGATATTGTCGGGGGATACGGAGTTCGGTGTGACCCTGTACCGGATGGTGAGGGCCTTGGACGCCGGACCGATCGTGGCGACGCGATCGTATCGACCCGAGGGCCGACCGGACGCGCCCGAGGTCGAGGAACACTTGGCGGAACTCGCAGCGGAATTGACCATCGCGTGGCTACCCCGACTCCTCGATCAAGACATTCCGCTCTTGGAGCAGGACGAACGGCAGGCGACGCTTGCTCCCAAGCTGACGAAGGGGATGGGGTGGATCGATTGGAAGCATGAACCGGTGACGATCGTCAATCAGGTTCGGGCCCTGAAGCCGTGGCCACGTACCTTCGCGATGTTGGTGACCGATGGAGGTATGGAACGTTTGTTCATCGACGCGGTTGACGTCGCCGAGCGCGACGACAGGGTCTGCGCACCTGGGGAGATCACCGTCGTGAACACCCACGGACTCGAAGTGGCCTGCGGCTCGGGACGCGAGCGCGTTCGCGTGACGCAGGTGCAACGCGCCGGCAAGCGTTCGCTGCCCATCGCGGACTTCCTCCGAGGCACTTCGGTATCGGTCGGGCATCGACTCGAGAAGGAGGAGAGCGAAGCGTGAAGGATCCGTTCTCCGGGATCGCCGACTCCCGCCAGGCTGCCATCGCGGTCACCGTCCACTGGCAAGAGCACCCTCATGTCTTCGTCGAGAAACTCCTCGGTGATCTCTTCGAAGCCACCCGCTTCGAGACGCGAGATCGCGCGTTCATTACCGAGATATCCTACGGCTACGTTCGACGGCTCAATACGCTGGAAGCGCTGATCGCCCACTTCGCGCGTCGACCCGCCGACGAAGTCGATCTCCCCGTTCGGGTGACCATCGCGCTCGGTCTCTACCAGTTCCTGTACCTCGAGACTCCGCCACACGCCGCCGTGGATGCCACGCTCGCTGGATTCCGACGCCATGCAGAGCGGTACCGAATCGGGAGCGCTCGCGTCGACCGCTCCGCGGGGTTGATCAACGCCGTTCTACGACGTGCAACCCGCGAGGTGACCCGGGTCCCCCTCGACGCCGCCGATCCGGAGGATGCCGACCTGATCCGCGGTCATCAGGACTGGATCCGCGTTCCCGGACTGAACCTCCCGGGGCGGAACCGCAATGTCCACGCTCGGTGGGCTGTCCAGTACTCGCATCCGCAGGAGATGGTTCGTCTGTGGCACGAGCGGTATCCTGAGCAAACGCTCATCGAGATCCTGATCCGCGACAACGAGCGACCGACGACTCACCTCGTGCTCAGGGCTGACGGACCGAGTCCCGACTCGTTCATCCGTCGGCTCGGGGTCGCCGGTGTCGTCGCAAGCCGAACCGGCGTCTCGAGAACCCTCGCTCTGGAGTCTCCCGGTCGCATCGAGTCGATTCCCGGCTACGACGCTGGCGAATTCTGGGTGCAGGACGTCACCGCTCGCCGCCTGTCGCTGATGCTCCCCCGACGCGACGACGTCCGTCTACTCGACCTTTGCGCCGCTCCGGGGGGGAAGCTGATCTCACTTCTCGACCGCGGGCCATTCTCGGAAGTGCTCGCCTGCGACGTCAGCGAGGAGCGCCTTCGTCGCGTCGCGGAGAATCTCGACCGGGTTCGCCTCGCGGACGCACCCGTTCGTGCCGCTGAGCTCCCGGACGATCCGGATCGGATCCGGTTCGATCACCATTTCGACCAGATCCTGGTCGATGCCCCGTGTTCGAACACCGGCGTCCTCAATCGACGTCAAGAGGCGCGGTGGCGCTTCGTTCCGGAGGTGGTCCGCGAACTGGTCCAACTCCAAAAGGGCCTGCTCCGGGCCGCACTTCGGCACGCGGCACCGAGCGCCCAAGTCCTCTACACGACCTGCTCCATCGAGCCAGACGAGAACAACGAGGTCGTCCACGACGTACTGCGCTCCCAGCCGGACTTCCAGTTGGTCGAGGAGCGCGAGGTGCTGCCCGGCGAAGGTGGCGGAGATGGCGGCTACGGAGCGCTGATCCAGCGGAGGAGGTGAGTCCGCGTCGCGTCCGCGCTGGATAGTCCGGGGGAGCCGCTCAGGCCGCACCTGGCGGGAGGCGACGAGAGGCAACGGTGGGCGAGAGAGATGAGGCAAGCCAAGGGACAGGGCAAGCCAAGGGACAGGGCAAGCCAAGGGATACAGCAGCGACTCGCGGCATTGATCGCCGGAAATTTCCGGGCACAAAAAAAGCGCAGAATGAACTGCGCATACATCAGGGACCTTCGATACAAGGGGTGGAGGCCGAGAGATTTCAGATTTTCGGCGCGCGACGGAGGTCGACTTGAGTAAGCCCTTTCTCTCCTTGATCTTGAGTAGTGCCTTCGTCATCGCCGGAGTGTCGGCCTCTGCGCAGGAGCAGGCTCCTTCCTCCCTCCCCGACCTGGTCCGCGAGACGCTCGCTGGTTCCTCCGAAGCGCTCGATCGTCTCTCCGGCCTCGGAGTCCCTTCGATTCTGGAGGCCCGCCCCCTGTTCGGCAGCGAGGAGTCGGCGTTCTCGCGGTACGTTCGCCGGGTCGTCGAGCTCGAGCTCCGGCGCGCTGCCGCCGACGCTCCGGGACTCCGCTTCCACGGCCAGTTCGCACACCTCGCCGCCGGTGGGCCAGCCGTCGCACCCGCGCTTCTCGCGATTTTCCGAGACGACGACGCCGAGATCGCCGAGCGTCGCAGCGCCGGGTACGCGCTCGGAGACCTCGGCGACAAGGCCGTCGCAGAGGAGCTCCAACGTATCGCGGACGACTTTCTGACCGAGCCGTGGCTCGAACGCGAGGCCGTGTACCTCTTGGCGCGACTCGGAGATCGCCGGCGAGTCCAGAAGTGGATCGAGGCGAGCCAGAAGGTCACGGGTCGGGAGCTGAACACGACGAATCTCTCGGCGATCATCGGCGCTCACACAGAGCTCGGAGAGATCTACTACCGGATCCGAGAGTATGGACAGGCGATGACCCACCACCAGCGGAAGCTCGTTCTGCTACAGGACCTCCGCCTTCGCGTGGCGCCGGAGCTCATCGGCGCTGTCGACGAAGAAATCGGCCTCGTCCGCTACAACCTCGCCTGTTCGTCCTGTTTGGCCGGAGCACTGGAGGTCACGTACGAGCAGCTCGATCGCGCGATCGGGTCCGGCGCCGTCACGCTCGAGATGGTCCGCAACGACGGCGATCTCGCTGCGCTGCGATCCGACGGCCGGTACGCGGCATGGATCGCTGGTCACGAGGCGACACTTCCGCGACCCGAGCCGAAGCCGCCAGAGCCATCGACGCCACAGCCGGAGAAGCCCGAAGCCGAGGTGCCGACCGGCGGTCGCTGAACGCTCGGCGACCAGGAACACCTTGGACGACCCAGGACGCGGAGTTACCCTCCCGCCTCGCCTATCGCGACGGCGGAGGTCATTGACCACCCGTCGCGTCCCCTCGATGCGCTGTTCCCACCCGACCCCTCTCCGGAGAAATCCCGTGTTCCGACTCGCCGATTTCTCCCTTCTGGTTCCCTTCCTGAAGCGTGAGCGAGCCAGCTATGGGCTCGGAGTGCTGCTCGTCGCCGCGACGAGTGTCTGCGTCGTCGCGGTGCCCCGGGTGCTGGGGTTCGCCGTCGAGTCGTTGACCACTGGGATCCGCACCGATCGGCTCCCCCTGCTCTGTTTCCTGCTGATCGGAGTCGTACTCCTCCGAGGGGTGACGTCGTTCTGGATGCGTCGGGTCTTGATCGGCGCGTCGCGACGGGTGGAATTCGCGCTGCGCAATCGACTGTTCCGTCATATGGAGAGTCTCGACGCCGACTACTTCGCCCGATTCCACACCGGCGATCTGATGAGTCGTTTCACCAGCGATGTCGATGCGGTCCGGATGTCGATCGGGCCGGGCGTCATGTATCTGGCGAACACAGTGTTCACCTCGGGCCTCGCATTGACGGTCATGTTCGGTGTGAGCCCCCGTTTGACCCTCGTCTCGCTCGTTCCCCTGGTTCTCCTTACGGTCGTGATCCGCATGCTCGGCCCGGCCGTCCATCGAGAGTCACTTCGGGCCCAGACGCGACTGGCGGACATCAGTGTTCATGCTCAAGAGAACTTCTCCAACACTCGCGTCGTCAAAGCGTTCGTGCGCGAGCACGTCGAGATCGGCCGGATGGCGAGCCTCAGCGATGCCTATTTCGACCAGAACATGCGGCTGGCTCGGATTCGTTCCCTGACCCACGCGCTCCTCTGGTTGTTCGGGGATCTCCTGGTGCTCGTCCTGCTCGCCGTCGGCGGATTGGAGATCATTCGTGGTGCGCTCGCGCTGGACGAGTTCGTGGTCTTCAAGGGATGCCAGCTCTTGCTCATCTGGCCGATGATCGCGCTGGGTTGGGTCGTGACGATCTTCCAGCGAGGAGCTGCGAGTGCGCATCGGCTCCGCGAGATCCTCGGCGCGCAACCCGACATCGACGATCGGAACGCGAGCCCGGAATCGGCACCGCGGGACAACGGGATCCGTTTCGAATCCGTCGAGTTCGAGCACGAACCGGGTCGACCCGTCCTGTCGGGGATCGACTTCGAGCTGCGACCGGGTCGGACACTCGGCATCGTCGGCCCCACCGGCTCCGGCAAGACCACCTTGCTCGATCTCGTTGCTCGAGTGCACGACCCGACCCGGGGCTCGATCGAGATCGGCGGGCGGGGGCTCCCCGAGATCCCCCTCGCCAAGTTGCGCTCCGTGGTGTCCGTCGTCCCCCAGGAAGCATTCCTCTTCTCGACGACGATCGAGAGGAACATCGCGTTCGGAGTCGACGGCGCCCCGGCCGAGGAAATCCGTCACGTCGCCGCCCTGGTCAAGATCGACGAGGAGATCGAGAGCTTTCCCCGCGGATACGAGCAGCGTGTCGGCGAGCGCGGTATCACCCTATCCGGCGGTCAGAAGCAGCGCATCGCCCTGGCCCGCGCGCTGATCGAGCACGCCCCGATCCTCGTCCTCGACGATGTCCTTTCCGCCGTCGACGCGGAGACCGAAGCGCACATCCTCCGGAGCCTTCGAGCCGAGACCGATGGGCTCACCGTTCTCGTTGCCTCTCATCGGCTGTCGAGCGTCCAACACGCCGACTTGATCCTGGTGCTCGACCGGGGCCGCGTCGTGCAGCGGGGCATCCACTCGGAGTTGGTGCAGCTTCCGGGCTTCTATCGGGACCAATACCTCCGACAGTCCCTCGAGGACGAGCTGGAGAGCCTCTGATGAGCCCGACAACCACGACGACCGAGCGGAAGTCAGCAGAGGAGGACCTCGAGCTGGACTTCCATGCGGAGGATGTTCTCGATCGTCCGTTCGATCGACGGCTCGCGCGTCGACTCTTTCGGTATGTCGGCCCCTATCGCGGATCACTGCTGCTCTCGTTCGCGTTGATCATCGCCAGCACGCTGCTCGGTCTCATCAGCCCGGTGCTCGTCAAGGAAGCGGTCGATGGGCCCCTTGCATCGAGCGGTGAGTTCGCAGCCTCCACCTGGTTTCGAGGACTGGCTTCGTCACTCGGCCTTCCTCGCCTCGACGGCACGCCGGGCGGGTCCGCCGAAGAACTCGGGGCGGCGCGCGCAACCTGGCTCTGGTGGATCGTCGGGATCTATGCCGCCTCCCTGGCCATCCAGTTCTTCCTGCGATACGCCCAGACCGTCGTGATGAACCGAACCGGCCAGAGTGTCATGCGCGACCTCCGACTGGAGCTCTTTCGGCACCTCCAACGACAGCCGATCAGCTACTTCCAGCGGCACCCGGTGGGACGACTCGTCACGAGAGTGACCTCCGACGTCGAGGCGTTGAACGAGCTCTTCACGTCCGGTGTCGTCAATCTCCTCGGAGACGTGCTGTCGATCGTCGGCATCGCGGCGATCATGTTCGTCTACGACCCGGAGCTGGCTGCGGTGGCGTTGGCCGTCTCGCCGCTCCTCGCCGGGGTGACGATCCTGTTTCGGACCATGGCCCGCAGGCACTACCGAGAGATCCGTCGGCGCATCGCCTTCCTGAGCTCCTACACGCAGGAGTCGATCGTCGGGCTTCCGGTGATCCAGCTGTTCGGGCGCGAGGAGGCGCGAGCCCGCGGGTACGAACGTATCAACGAGGGGTACCTCCTGGCCTATCTCCGATCGATCTTCTGGTATGCGTTCTTCTTCCCGGCAGTGGAGATCCTCTCGATCGTCGCTCTGGCTCTGGTTCTCTACGACGCCGGCGGGAGGATCGAGGCCGGAACGCTCCACCTCGGCTCGTTCTTCCTCTTCTGGATCTACCTCCAGCGGTTCTTCGAGCCGGTTCGGGATCTTGCCGAGAAGTACAACGTGCTCCAGGCGGCAATGGCCTCTGCCGAGCGGATCTTCGGCATTCTCGACAGTGACGAGTCGACGCCGAATGGGGCCGAGGCCCGGCCGACGCGGATCCAGAGTGCGATCCGCTTCGAAAACGTCTCGTTCGCCTACGAGCCCGAGAAGCCGGTGCTCCGCAATGTCAGTTTCGAGATCCCCGTCGGCTCCATGGTCGCCTTGGTCGGGGCGACCGGAGCCGGCAAGAGCACGATCATCAACTTGCTGCTGCGTTTCTACGATCCGACCGAGGGCCGGATCACGATCGACGGGCGGGACATCCGCGATCTCGATCTCGAGAGCCACCGCGCCGCGTTCGGGCTGGTCCTTCAGGATGTCAGCATCTTCAGTCGCACCGTTCGCGAGAACATCGACCTCGACCGCGGGCTCGGCGACGCCGAGCTCGTTCGAGCCGCGGTCGGGGTCAACGCCATGCCCTTCATCGAGCGCCTCGATGTCGGGATGGAGACGGCCATGCGCGAGAGAGGCGGCTCGCTGTCGTCGGGCGAGCGCCAGCTACTCTCGTTCGCCCGCGCACTGGCGGGAGATCCGGAAGTTCTCGTCCTGGACGAGGCGACGAGCCACATCGACAGCGAGACCGAGGCGCTGATCCA
>JAGQRC010000155.1 GCA_020425835.1 Planctomycetota bacterium
GTCGACGCGCTCGCTCCAGAGAAGCGCGATCGGCTGGTCGTGCTCGACAACGTCGACCCCGACACCGTGACGCGTGCGCTCTCCGACGACGACCTGCGCGACGCGCTGTTCCTCGCGATCTCGAAGTCGGGTTCCACCGCGGAGACCATCGCGCAGCTCCTCTACTTCCGTGGGCGCATGAAGCGCGCCGGACTCGATGACTGGAGTCGTCGGGTCATCGCGATCACCGATCCGAGTCGCGGCCCGTTGCGCGAGTTGGCCGAGCGCGAGGGGATGCTGACGCTTCCGGTGCCCACGGATGTCGGCGGACGATTCTCGGTGTTGACCCCGGTCGGTCTCCTGCCGGCTCGACTGCTCGGACTCGACGGCGAGGCGTTGATCGCGGGCGCGCGCGATCTGCGGGATGAGATCATCCAGAATCTCGATGGCCCGAGTGCCGCGGCGGTCGTTGACTTCGTCGCCACCCAGGCCGCGCTGGCGCTCGACCACGGTCAGTCGATCCAGGTCGTGCTCTCCTACTGTGATCGGTTGGAGACGTTCGGCGACTGGTTCTGCCAGCTCTGGGCGGAGAGCCTCGGCAAACGTGTCGATCGGTCGGGAAGCGTCGTCCATCGAGGATCGACGCCGCTCGGCGCCGTCGGCGCCACGGATCAGCACTCGCTGGTCCAGTTGTTCCGCGAGGGCCCGGACGACAAGCAGTACTGGGTGATGTCGGTCGACGAATCGGGCGATCCGGCGGAGATCGCGGAGGATGCGGCCGAGATCCACGCGGACTTCGGTTATCTCGCCGGCACGACGATCGACGGCTTGTTCCGCGCGGAACGGCGCGGCACGGTCGCTGCCCTGCGCGCTGCGCAACGTCCCGTCAGCGAGATCGTCCTCGATCGACTCGATGCGCGACACCTCGGGGCGCTGTTCTTCTGGTACAAGCTCGCGACCTCCCTCGCGGGCGACCTGTACAATGTCGATCCGTACGATCAGCCGGGCGTCGAGGCGGGCAAGATCGCCGCGTTCGCGCTGATGGGTCGGGCCGGCTACGAGGAGCGCGCGCGCGAGATCCTGGACTCGGCGGAATCCGACCCGGTGCGCGAGCACCGCGTCCTCTCCTGAGCCGCCCGGCGTCGAGTACCGCGAGACGAAGCTGCGGGGCGGAAGACTGCGAGCCGGAAGACTGCGAGCCCGGAAGAACGAGAACCATGCCCTTCGTCGGATCGAGAGAACACCGCTGCCGGGCCCGATCGCGGATCGACGCGAAGGCGCTCCTCATCTGCTGCTTCGTGCTCGGCGCCGGGGGCTGTGTGGACGAGCGCTCGGGCCCACCCTCCTCCGAGAGTCCATCCGCGAACTCCGAGGCCGTGAGTTCCGGGGCGATGCGCGCCGGGACGGCACCCTCCTCGACCGCGGGTTCGCACGATCACGATCCGACGTCTCCATCGTCGAGCGATGGAAACCCATCGATCACGGAAGGCTCCGCGACGTCGAGCCCGAAGGCCGCCGGACCCGACGTGCCCGCGAACGAAGGCGATGAGAAGCCGACGCTGCAGGCGCTGATCGCGCGTCTCGAACAGGATCGCGACCGAGTCGGGAGCGATGGCGGGCCGGTCGAGCGCGGACTCCCCCCCGCGAGGGAGCTCGAGCGCAACCTCTCGAAGGCGGCGGCGCGATTCGTCGAACGTCTGCAGGCGGGCGATCCCGAGGAAGCGAAGCGGTCGTTCCTCCTCGATGCGGAAGTCGACCGGGTCTTCAACGCGACCTATGCGAAGGTGCTCAGCACGCGGAGCTCGTTGAACGTCGAAGCGTGGAACGAGTTCCAGTCGTCGCGCCGGCCCGACCAACCGGTCGAGTTCATCGGCATTGGAGCGGTCCACGCACAGGTCGCGGATCCGCGCAACCGCGGCCTGTACCGGGAGCCGGTCGTGTTCGTCGATTCGCTGGTCGTCGACTACCGCCTCGGCAGCGAGCCCCGCTCCCTCGAGCTGAAACACCTCGTCCGACTCGACGACGAGTGGAAGTTCCTGCAGTTCCGGCTGACCGATGCGCTTCAGCGGTGACGGTTCTCGACTCGCTTGATGTGATCGTGATACTCCGCGGCCGTGAAGACACCCTTCTCGACGAGCAACTCGACCAGACCCTGGTAGCGGATCGCCAACGTCCGGAGCGTCAGCGGCTCCGGCTCCTTGGCCTTCTCCTTGGCGGCCGCCGTGGTCGCCGCGCGATTGGGCTTCAAGGAGGGTACGGGGCCTTCCGGCTCGACGCCCGATTCCTCGAAGTAGTCGAGGTCGACCCCGAAGTAGTGAGCGATCTGCCGCAGCGTGTTGGTGGACGCCTCGGCCTTGCGGTCCACGATGTCCTGGATCGTCGATCGCCGAATTCCGAGGCGTTCGGCGAGCTGCGGAACCGTGACGTGCTGCGTCTCCATCAAGAAGCGGATCTTGCGCGCGAGCGCGGCGTTGTCCATGCGCTCTGGAACCGTCGAACCCAACCGGGACCTCTCTTCGAATAGGCGCCGCCCGAGACTGGCCCGAGTGGCTCGGACCGGGACTCGTTCGATACGAGTGTCCGACGCCCACGCCCCCGAGTGCCACCCGCAACTCCGAACACCGTTCTTCGCCAGCACTTCGAGGGTCGTCCCCCACGGGTCCCGCTCTTGCCCCGCAGGTCGGCGTTCCTCAAGGCTCGCAGCGGAGGAAGACCGCATTCAGGAACAGTCGCGTGAGACCTCGCCAGAACAACCGGAAGTTGGGATCGTCGGCGAACAGGATGACGTGCCCACGGCCGACCGACTCCTCGGCGAGGTAGACGCGCTTCCCGATCTTCTTCTCGTTCTCCTCGGAGATGTACCCGCTCAGCGCGGGATCCTCCGGGAACGCCCCCACGTCGCGCGCATCACCACTGAGCGCGAAAGAATCGGTCCCCTCCATGTGGACATAGACCGTCTCCGGAAGACCGAGCGCCAACGGATGGTCCGGGTCGAGCTCGACGGCGAAGATGTTCCCGGGCACCTGCTGACGACGACGGTCGTCCCGCAACTCGCGGATCTTCCTCCGCACCCGCTCTTCATCGTCCTTCTTCGGATCCTCGTCGAACTTCCGGCTGACCGAGGTCAGCCCGGTCTCCTCGGCCGTCAGCGCGAAACCCCCGCCGCCGAGGCCGATCAACACGCCGCCGTCACGCACCCAGGACTTCAACGTCTCCAACCGATCCGCTCGGAGCTCTCGGCGATAGCCGTATCCGCTCGGGAAGATGATCACGTCGAGCTCGGAGAGATCGAGCCGATCGAAGCTCTCGAGATCGAATGCGGTGAACGGGATCTCCAACTCCCGCTCGAAGAGGTACCAGACCGCCCCGAACGACGACGACGACACCCCCGAGCCGGTGGCGACGGCGATCCTCGGCTTCGCGAGGTCCACCACCTTGTCGGAACCGAGATCGATCCCCGACTCCGTGAGACCGCTGTCGACCGCGAAGAACTCCGCTCCGCTGCGTTCGGCGGCGCGTCGAACGGCGGCGTGCACATCGCCCCCTTGGCGCACCGGCACTTGCAGCGTCCCGTGCGGGTATTCCCGGCCGTCGATCGTGATCGCTTCGGGAACGAGTCGAACGCGGAGACCTTCCGTCTGGAGCGCGTGCAACGCTCGCGCTGCGGGCACACCGTTCCACGGGGCGAGGTATGCATAGCGCGCCTCGCGGTCGATGGCGACCGTCGCCGGGTCCGCAACCCAGGCCGTTCGATCGACGTCGATCCGACGCGGAGCGGCGAACGCCTCGACCCCCATCGAGAACGGCAACGACCACGCGGAGACATCGTAGAACCGATTCACGGTCACCGGAGCGTTCGGCTCCAGTAACGACTTGGCGAGCCGACCGCAGGGTTGGGCGAGGGAGACGATCGCCGTTCCAGCGGGAAGGCGGAGCAGATCGTGAGTCCGACCGAGCGGGTCGGTCAGCGCGTCGGCGACGCACTCCCGGGCGGTGCGCTCGATCTCGACACCTTGGTCGCGCAGGAGCTCGAGGAGCTGGGATCGACGCGGCCCGGGTGTGGGCGGGAAGACGTACTCCGCGACGTCACCGTCGGTCACGCCGCGACGGAACTCGTGGAACGACCGCTGCAGCTCCGTCCGGCGTCGGGTCGCGCACTCCAAGGTGGCGAGACTGGCGACCACATGATGATGCAGGCGTTCGGCGAGGGTCAGGATCGAGCCGTCCCGACGCCGGTAACGAAGCCCCGCGCTCGGGCCACCGCCCTGCTCGTAGGTCATGCCGATCGCGCCCTGGAGACTCGGCCACGAATCGCCGTAGCCGGGGTAGAACAGGTCGAACGATTCCTCGGTGTAGTAGAGCCATCCGTTGCGGTCGAACGCGTCCGCGTTGGCGCGACCGAACGCTGCGCCCCAACGCCGAGTGTGATCGGTGAAGTTGAGGTTGATCGGCTCCTCGGCGGGAAAGAAGAAGTAGGTGGACTCGGGCGACATCTCGTGGAAGTCGCCGTGCACGAGCGGGAGCCAGTCGAGGTAGCGGGCGACGCGCGCACGAGTCTCGACCTGACTCAGCCAGGACCAATCGCGGTTGAGATCGAAGTAGTAGTGGTTGGACCGGCCCCCGGGCCACGGTTCATCGTGCTCCCGCGAGCGCGGGTTTGCGTCCCCGCCGGGGATCCCCACCTGGTGGTACCACCCGAGATAGCGCTCCCGCCCGTCGGGATTGAGGAGCGGGTCGATGATCACCACCGCGCCGTCGCGGATGCTCCGCGTGCGATCGTCCTCGCCGTCGACGAGGTGGTAGATCGTCCGCAGCGCCGCCTCCGTCGCGGAGGCCTCGTTGCCATGGACGTTGTAGGACATCCACAACACCGCGGGAAGACGCTCGAGGAGCGACGCGAGTGCCGCCTCGTCCTCGACGCCTCGGGGATCGGCGAGCTGCTTCTGCAGTGCGCGGATCTCGTCGAGACGATCGAGGTTCGCTTCGGACGAGATCACCAGCGTGATGAGCTCACGCCCCTCGGGAGTCACCCCGTACGGCTGGAGGACAGCGCGCGTCGAGTTCTCGGCGACGTAGCGGCAGTAGCGGAGCACGTCGTGATGCGGGGTGAAACGCTCACCGAGTGGGACGCCGAAGTACGCCGAGGGTGGATCGATGCCGCCGGCGAACCGGTCGTCGTCCCAGACGGGGAACCGATCGACCGCGACCGCCGACAGGGGAAAGCACGCACACAGCGCGACGAGCGCCGACCACCAGCGACGAGCCATGAGACCTCCGTGAGCCATCGAGAACCGAACCGGCCGGAACGCCGGGCACACCATCATCGGCGCTCCCGGGGGACCTCCGCAATCGGAACCCTGCCTCGCCGCTGAACCGAGGGATGAAGCGGCGATCCCGGCGGGCGCCCCGTGGAGTCTCAGGCGCGCGGTCCGCACGCAGTTTCTCGTCGGACCCCGCGGCGTTGCGGATAGCATGCTCTCATGACCAACATCGCGCGCGCCCTCCGCCAAGCACTTCCCGGAGACCGTATCCTCACGGATCCCGGGGAGATCGCCCTCTACGACGCCGATGGGCTGATGCTGCATCGACGCACCCCCGGCGGCGTGGTGCTCGTCCGGTCTCGGGAGGAGGCGCTGGCCGTCCTCCGGATCCTCCACCGGCAGCGCGTGCCGTTCGTCCCGCGGGGTGCGGGAACCGGCTTGTCCGGAGGCGCGGTGCCGCTCGACGACGCCTGGGTCGTCGACGTCCACCGCATGCGCCGGGTGCTCCACCTCGATCCGGTCGACCGGTTCGCGCGGGTCGAGCCCGGAGTGATCAACCTCGACCTCGACCACGCGGCGGCCGCACATGGCCTCCGGTACGCGCCCGACCCGTCGAGCCAGAAGGTCTGCACGATCGGTGGGAACGTCGCCGAGAACTCGGGTGGACCCCACTGCTTTCTCCACGGCATGACGTCGAGACACGTCCTCGGAGTGACCTTCGCCCTCCCCGATGGCGAGGTGATCGAGCTCGGCGGACCGCCGGGGACGGCCACCGGTATCGACTGGCGCGGGCTCTTCATCGGCGCCGAGGGCACGTTCGGCATCACGCTCGAAGCGGTGCTCCAGCTGGTGGCGCGCCCGGAGGTCGTGCGGACGTACCTCGCCGCGTTCCCGACGTTGGTCGGCGCGTGTCACACCGTGTCGCGGATCATCCGCGAGGGGCTTCAACCGGGAGCGTTGGAGATCCTCGATCGCCTGACCATCCGCGCCATCGAGGATTCCGTCTTCCGGGCGGGATACCCGACCGACGCCGAAGCGGTCCTCCTGCTCGAGCTCGAGGGCACCGCGGAGTGCGTGGAGTACGAGGCTCCGTTGGTCGAAGCGGCGTGTCGAGCCGAAGGCTGCCTCACGCTCGAGGAGGCGGATGACGAAGAGGGCCGACAGCGACTGTGGCGCGGGCGAAAGGGGGCGTTCGGCGCCATGGGGCGACTCGGTCGTGACCTGTACGTGCTGGACGGTGTCGTGCCTCGATCGAGGCTCGCGGAGGTGATCGAAGAGGTGCAGCGGATCGGCGAGCGCTACGCCGTGCGTCTGTCCAACGTCTTCCACGCCGGGGACGGCAATCTGCACCCGAACATCTCGTTCGACTCTCGGGATCCCGACGAGACCGCGCGCGTGCAGCACGCGGGTCGCGAGATCCTCGAGCTCTGCGTCGAAGTCGGGGGAACGCTCTCGGGTGAGCACGGGATCGGTCTCGAGAAGCGAGAGTTCATGCCGTGGGTCTTCGATGAGGACGACCTCGCGACGCAGCTCGCCGTCCGCGATGCCATCGACCCGAGACGCCTCTCGAATCCGGGGAAGATCTTCCCCACCGGCCGCTCGTGCACCGAGAGCGGTGTCCGCACCGCGGAGCACGCGGATCGCGTCGAGCGCCTCCTCGGGCGGGCGGACGACGCGGAGTAGATCGGCGTTGGATCAGTAGCGCTGGGCGTCCTTGACCATTCGGCAACCGGCGATCCCGCTGGCGAGCTTCTGGTTGAACCAGGCCAGGGTGTCCTCCTTCTCGACGCCGCCGTCCGGATCGTTGAATTGGATCCGACCTCCGCCGACTCCGGTGAGCACGATGATGTGCCCCACGCCGAACCAGTACCCCGCACACCAGATCGGGCCGCTGTCGCGAAGATCTCGGAAGAGGTCCGCCTCCGTGAGTTGATTGCTCAGGGGCAGCGGCTTCAGACCGACGTTCTTCGCGAGCGTGATGAACTCGGTCGGATAGAGGCCGACGGTATCGGCTCGGGCGTACGCATCGGGCACGGTGAACATCGGTCCCTGACGACCGGTCTGAGACTGCCAGTACGACCAGATCATGCTCGCGCTGGCGTGCCAGCAGCTGTTCGGCTTCTCCTGGGCGACGGTCGGGACCTTCAGGCGGATCTTGGGCATGAGCTCTCCGAGGGGTGGGCTCGCAACATCGCGAGTCGGCGATAGAGCCGCGACCCCACTCGGGGTGCGTGGGCGGGCCAG
>JAGQRC010000156.1 GCA_020425835.1 Planctomycetota bacterium
TCCACGAAGAACAAGTAGTTGGAGTCGACGAAACCCAGCCGTCGACCTGAGACGAAGACCGCAGATTATAAGTACGACCCCCTTCGAAGCAAGAGGCCGGAGCGATTCGTCCAGGGCCCAACCCGGGGCACTCGGCGGGTCTCGTCCCAGCCGCCGCCGACGCTCCTCCGCGAGCCGAATGGCCCCCGCCCGACGATTCCGAAGGAGGCCCGCAGCCGATACACTGAGCGTCCCTCCGCTTGCCAGGGTCGTCGTTCCGCGACGATCCGGAACCTCGAGAGCTTCCCGATGAACCCTCATCTGGCACGGATCTCCACCCTTGCCTCGATCTTCTGGGGCGTCACCACCCTACTGTCGACGCCGGCCTCGGCGGCCGTCTTCCACCTCACCAACGGCGACGAGATCGTCGGCGCCTACGTGGGCCGGATCGACGCCGGGATCGTCATCCTCGACGCGGACGGTCACCGGCGGGAGCTCGCCAGCGCCGATCTGCGGAGCGTCGACCCGACGACCCCGGCGCCGAAGGCGGTCGAGCGCAAGGCGACCCGCGAACGCAAACGCCACCTCGACAATCGGCGACGCGAGGCGAAGACGCTGGTCCGGCAATACGGCGTCGCCGACGTGGAGAAGCGCACCGAGATCGAGGGGCAGCTCCATCGGTACGACGAAGCGGAACTGCTCCCGGCGCTCGATGATGCGCTCGGCGGGTCGAACCCTCGACTCCGCGACTTCGCGTTCGCGCAACTCAAGTCGTTCCAGTCCTCCGGCGCGCTCGTCCCGCTCGTGAAGCTGGCGCTCCGACCCGACGGAGACGCCACCTTCCGCGAGCGCGCGCACTCGACTGCGCTCGACCGCGACGCGACGAAGACCCGAGAGCTGTACGAGTACGTCGCCCTCAGCGCCGAGCCGCCCGCGCGGCTCGAAGCGCTCGGTCGGATCGGGCAGGTCGGCAGTCCGCAGTCCACTCCGCGTCTCCTACAACTCCTCACGGTCGTCCAGCTCGACATCCGCGCTCAGCTCGTTCGCTCCAAGGGGCTGCGGGAGGTCCCGGTGTCGCTCGGTCGCTCGACGAACCTCCCGATCCAGCTTCCCGAGGTCGAGCTGATCGAGGTGATGACGTCGAGCCGCGTCCCGGTCGAGGTGCTCCGACGGCTCGAAGGGGCGACGATCGCCGCGCTCCAGTCGGTGACCGGGGTCGATCGCGGCTCGGACGCCCAGGCGTGGCAAGCCTGGTGGGAGTCCTACCAGATCGAGTCGAAACAGCGGGTCGAGGATCCGCCGGGGTAGCGACGGGCCGCTGGGGGCGAGAGGTCGCGATCAAGCTCCCGCGGTGGCGGGTCGATACCGAGGGGAGGCAGCGAAGAGACGTTCGACGGGCGCGCCGGCCGTCGGAGGCGCTCCGCGCCACCCGACCGCGGAAGGCCCCGATGATCGAACACGCTCCCTCCTCCCACCCGACACCCGCCCCGATTCGCGCGTTCACCTTCTGGCTCGGCGAGGCGCTCTACGGGCTCGACATCCGCGAGGTCCTCTCGATCGAGCCCGATGACGAGACGATCTCGCCCGTCCCCCTCGACCGACCGGGGATGCTCCGGGTGCTCCGCCATCGCGACCGGCCGGTGACGGTGTTCGATCTCGCGCGAAGGATCGGCGTGCGGAGTGGTCGGGATCGCTGCGAAGAGAACCGCCGACGGCTCGATCGGTACGAGACGCTCTGTCGAGATTGGACCCACGGCGACGGATCGACCGCGCCGCCGGTGCTCGATCTCGAGCTCTCCCCGCGCGAGCGTGAGCTCCTGGGCGAGGCGATGAGCGCGCTGTCCGTCGCGGTGGACGACTGCCGGGCGAGTCGTCGGAGCTGCCGTGGACTCGACGCCGCTTGCTCCGGGGTCCGTCATGCTGTGGCGCAGCTTCGCGAGAACCTCCAGGGGCTCGCGCGCTCGGTCATCCTCTTCGCCACGACGGATGGACGACAACCCGCGTTCGCGCTGCGCATCGACGAGCTGCATCAGATCCTCGAGTTCGCCGCGGATGAGCTCGTCCTCGGACGCACCGAAGCGGGATCGATCATCCGCGGCTATCTGATCCAAGAGGGTCAACCGGACTGCCTGCTCCTCGACGCCACTCCACTTCTCGCGGACCGCGTCGTCGCGGACTCTACCGTCACAACCGCCTGAGCCCACCGCCTCGTCGACGATTCACGTCGAGTTTGGCGGTGCGTCGGCGACACCTCGGCATCCCCTCGGACAGGCCCGAACCGGTTCGGGTCGTGACCTCCCCCACCGAGAGGGATGCCCATGCGCCGATCCTTGTTGGTCCTCACGATCCTCACGGCTCTTCCCACGATCTCGCTCGCTCAGATCTCGTTCACCACGACGCAGACCCTGCCCGTCCCACTGAGACCCGGCGGCGCCGCGGTCGCGGACTTCGACGGCGACGGGAACCGTGATCTCGCCATCTCCGCGGACACCATCGATCGCGTCGACATCTTCTTCGGCGACACGGGTGGCACGTTCGGCGCGGCGGTCTCGTACCCGCTCGGCGCGGGGAGCGGCCCCGATCAGCTGCTCGCGTCCGACTTCGATGGCGATGGTGATCCGGACCTCGCGGTGGTTCTGAAGAACGCGAGCAACGTGACGCTGCTCCTCAACACGGCCGGGACCTTCGTGCTCGGCGACGCGACCCCGACGGGATTCGAGCCCGCGAACATCGTCAGCGGAGACTTCGACGGGGACGGCGATCTCGACCTCGCCACTGCGAACCGGAGCGGCAACAACGTCACCGTGCTCCTCAACGACGGCAACGCAGTCTTCACCGCCGCCAACGTTGCGGTCGGTCTCGAGCCGCGAGACGTCGCGACCGGCGACTTCGATGGGGATGGGGATCTCGATCTCGCGTCGAGCAACCACGACTCGGCGACACTCACGATCCTGAGCAACAACGGCACGGGGACGTTCACGACTTCCGCCACGATCCCCGGCGGATTCAACTTCAGCCCCGAGGGCATCGACGCGGGCGATCTCGACAACGATGGAGACATCGATCTCGCGGTGGCCTCGTCGGACAACGGGCTGAACGTGGTCGCGGTCTTCCTGAACGCCGCCGGCGCGTTCACCGGTCCGACCAACTTCCCGACCGGAGGAGCGGATCCGTCCGGCCTGGCGATGGCGGACTTCGACTTCGACGGATCGATCGACGTCGCGGTCAGCAACAACGACTCGGGGAACGTCTCGGTGCTGCCGGGCAACGGAGACGGCACGCTCGGCACGGCGCTCCTCTTCGCCGTCGGCACCACACCGGAGGTCGTCATCGTCGGCGACTTCGACGCCGACGGGAAACCCGACCTGGTCGTTCCGAACCGCGACTCCAACAACGTCACCCTACTGCGCAACACCTCGGCGGGCACGCCCCCGGCCGGAACGAACTTCGTTCGCGGCAACGTCAACGGAGACTTGATGGTCGACATCTCCGATGCCGTCTACGCGCTCGCGAGTCTGTTCATCACCGGCTCCGACGCGCCCGCCTGCGTCGATTCCGCGGACGTGAACGACGACGGAACGTTCGACATCTCCGACGCGGTGTACCTGCTCGCGCACCTCTTCATCCCGGGAGCCTCCGCCCCGCCCGCGCCGTTCCCCGCGTGCGGCGTCGACCCCACTGCGGACGCCCTCGACTGCGCGAGCTTCCCCGCCTGCCCCTGATCCTCGGTGACTCCAGCAGAGGATCCGCACGACGCGTGAACGTCGAAGAAACACGAACGCCGGAAGGTTGGCAGCCCCCCGCCACCTTCCGGCGTCTCTCGTGGATACCGATCGAAGCGCCTCGGGGCGCCCGGATCTATCCCCGCATGCCAGAGCAGGCACTGGTCATGGACAAGTGAACGAGCCGCAGTCCTCCGTCGGTGACTCACCGCAGTCGGGGAACGGGGGCTGGACCGAGCCTCCCACGAAGAGCGACGTCAGCATCGAGACGGCATCCGCGATGTCGAGCGCGCCGTCGACGTTCATGTCGCACGAGGCGTCACAGGTCGGACTGGCGCCTCCGGTGAACAGCACCGAGAGCAGGAAGATCGCGTCCGAGATGTCGAAGCCTCCGTCGGCGTTGCAATAGCCACGGATGAACTCGGTGGTCAGCGGGCCGCCCGTCACGTCGAGCCGGATGATCGCCTCGAATGCACCCAGCGTGACCGGATCCTCGAGGTCGACTTCGACGTAGAGGTCGCCGCTGCCACGGAGGTCGAGCCCCGGCCCGATCACGGCGCTCGCGTTGAAGTCGGTCACCCTCCAATCCCCGACACCGTTGCCGTCGACATCGATCAGATCCCCCGTCTGGAGCAGCAACATCGTGGTCCCGAGTAGATCGCTCGCGGAGCCGACGAAGAGCGCCTCGGGGGTCCCGAGATCCCAGATGTGAGCGACCAGTCCAGTGTTGTCGACGCTGAGCGCATTGACCGAACCGGTGAGAGTCACCCCGTCGACGATGTCGCCCTCGCGCAGCGCGATGACCCCGTCGACCGCGATGAACTCATCCGTCGCGGCGACGCCATCGGTGTCGCCGCTGAAGACGAAGGTTCCCGAGTCGTTGATGCTCACGATGTCGAACGCGCCCCAGTTGTCGCCCCCACCGGTGGGATCGCCCTCGAACGGGCCGACAGCGCCATCGACGACGACGAAACGCTCGCCGCTCGCCGCGTCGATCACCGTGATCCAGTGTGTCGAGGTGTCGGAGAAGTCGTAGTCGAAGTCGACTCCGGATGCGCCGATCGTGAAGCCTCCCACCATCATGCCACTGGCCAGGATGGGATTCGGCGTCCCGAGGCCCTCGTTCGTCGATTCGTACAGCACGCGGCCCTGAGTCGAACCTCCGGCGACGTCGGTGAAGCCGCCGACCCAGTGACAGGTGCCGTCCGGCTCCATGGTCGGCCGGCTGTTGAAGCTCGAGAACAGGCCGGGCAAACCCGGGGCGGGCATCAGCTCGGCGAGCAGCAGTCCGTTGTTGGTATAGACGGCGTCCTGGCCATCGGCCGCGGGGCTGTAGATGAACCCGCCGGCATTCGAGACCCCCATGGTGGACTCGCCTCCGGTGAGCACCAACGGGAGCGCGCTCGACGCGAGGAAGCTGACACCCGAGTCGAACCAAACGAATCGATCGCCCGACGCGAGTGAACCGGTGAAACCGACCCGACCGTTGCCGTTGCAGAACGGCGAATTGATCACGTCGATGAAGTCGCCGCCGGCGGCCTGTCCTTCGATCACGACCAGATCCGCGGCGACGGGCGCCTGCGCGAAACTCGGCGCCGGCAGCGCGACGAGCATCGCAGGAAGGAGAATGTGGAACATCATCCGCCGAGTGATTCTCATGAGACACCTCCTTCGATGGGGTCGACAATCTCACCGCGTCGCGGAGGGTTTCGCAAGCCGCGCCACGGATCGGGTCGAGCGACGACGTCCGGTTTCCAACATCGATCCAACAACCCGTCCCGAAGATGCTCGTAGACCCGCTGGCGGAAAGGACCTCTCGATGACCCCCCGGTGCCCGATCCCCCTTGCTCGTGCGCGCTCGCGGAGCGAGCACGCCCGCACGCTCCTCTTCACCGTCCTCTTCCTGGCCTTGGGTCTCTTCTGCCTCGGCTCTGCCATCGCGGTGGGAGCCGAGGTGGACCCGCCGGACGCGCAACTCCTCCGCGGTGAGCTCCTCGAGGTCTCGCGCGGCGACCTCGACGGCGCAATGGCGATCTATCGCGAGCTCATCGCCGCCGAGGGGACGAGCGACGCGATCCGAGCCAAGGCGCTCCTCAAGCTCGCGCGGTGTCACCGCAAGCGAGGGGAGCTCGAAGCGGCGCGCGGTCTCCTGGAGCAGTTGGTCACCGAGCATGCGGAGCAGGCGGGCGTGATCGAGGAGGCGGAGGGCTTCCTTCGAGAGATCCGCGCGGGTCGTTCGGACAACCCCGACTTCGACTGGGTCGGCGCGTTGCTCGAGAGCCCCGAGTTCCAGGATCGGATCGTCGGGCACGTGCTGGCGATGGTCGGCGACACGTCGGAGAGCGAGATCGCCCGGCAGAAGCTCGCGGCGCTGGGCGAGATCTCGGTGCCGGCGCTCGAGCGTTTCCACAACACGACGCGGGACGTGGCGCACCGCATCCGGATCGCTCGGCTCCTCGTCGAGCTCGGTCGGTGGGAGTACCTCTCGTCGGCGGTCTCCCGCGACATCGGGTCCTTCCCGGCATCACTGGCGGAGGCCCTACTGGCGCACGTCGGAAACGTCTCCTCGACGTCGTCGACCGACATCGTGAGGACCGTCGTCGAATGCGACTGCGACAACGCGAGCGGTCAGATCATGCTCGCGCTCCTTCGGGTCGCGACCGGGGCGGATCCTGCGCGGATCTCCGAGGACTTCTCCCGTGTCGTGCCCGAGGACCGATCCCCATTCATGACGTGGGAGCTCTTCGGCCGAGCGCTGGAGACTCTGGCGCGAGGCCCCCACGGGATGCTGTTGACCCGAGTCGAGGTCGACCCCGGGGTATCGAGGAGCCAACGGATCGCAACGGTCCGGTTGCTGTCGATCATGGTTCGCAACGGGATCGAGCCCACTCGGAAACAGTGGTCGCTCCTTCGCAATCCGAACAACGATCGAAGCCTGGCAGACGTCGAAGTGCTCGTCGAGCACTGGGTCTCGACCGGTAACCTCGAAGTGATCGCGACCGTCTTCGCTGAATTCGGCGAACGGATCCTGAAAGACTGGAGGGACTACTCGCCGGAACTCCGAGCAGATCTCGCCCGGATCGCGATCGACAAGTGCGAAGCGTCACCTCTCTACACCTGGGCCGCAGAGGATGCCGAGACCGCCGCCTGGGCCGCCGAGTTCGCCTCTGCCGACTGTGATGGCCCGAGACGAGTTCAAGAGTTGGGGAGCCTCGAGAAGCTGGTGACCGCGACCATGGCGAACCGATTCGCCCCGCTCCTCGAGGCCCGCGACCTCTACGCCAAGTTCATCGCGGTCTCGGTACTCGGCCAGGCACGAGACGGTGTCGGACCCGAGGTCACGTCGACGCTCGCCCGGATCGCGAACGACTCCGGTGAGGATCCGGTCGTCCGGACCGCTTCCGCTCGTGCGCTCCTCGTTCGTCTCCAACGGGGCTGGCCCCAGTGGCGGGAGTCGTTGCGCAGCGTGGAAGAGTTCCTGCAGAACGACGAGTCCATCGATCGGGAGTCCAGCCCTCTCGCCGACCTGAACTGGGAACGGGAGCGCCGACGGACGGGCCGGCGCAGCCGGAACAGGTTCGGAGACCCTTCCCTTGGGAACTGGGTGACCACCCCCGACGAGCTGAGTTGCTTCGACCGACACCTGCTCACCGCGATCGCCGAAGGGTGGGGCCACGCGACGCTCACGCTCAGGTCCAAGTCCGCCGACGTCCCGGTTCTGCCGGATGAGACCTGGAGAGCCGTGTTCGAGGGCCTGGCATCGACCGGAGCCGAGCCC
>JAGQRC010000157.1 GCA_020425835.1 Planctomycetota bacterium
GGATCGTATCGAGATAGACCGTGCTGTCGGGAACGAAGCCTTCGCCGTAAAGGGTCACCTCGGTCAACTTCGTGGCACAGACGGACGCGGGCTCGACCCGATCGATCGTCGGCAACGCGGCTCCGAAGTACTGGATACCGCCGCTGAAGGACTCCTCCACGAAAGTGACCCCCAACACTGCGTCGAACACCCGGAGCGGATAGAGCCCGTTCGGCAACGCGGGGACCGTGGCGTCGAGCCGAGTGTGGTCGATGAACGTGAAGGGACACGGAATCTCGTCGACCCGAACTCGAGTGTGCGCCGTGAAGCCCGTGCCCCTCAGCACCACGGTGCTCGGCACATCGGCGGGAACCAGAGCGGGGTCGAGATCGGTGACCGAGAACTCCGCCCAGTAGAGGATCGTCGTCTGGTCCTTGCCGAGCACGGGATCGGAGACGATCACGATTACCTCTTGCCCCGAGACCACATCGGTGCGCACCGGTGCCGTCGCCGTGAGCGTCGTGGAGTCGACGAACACGGAGTCCGCCTCTATCCCGTCGACGGACACGCTGCAACCCGGCGTGAACCCCGACCCGGTGATCGTGAAGGGACCGCCGAGGTAGGAGACCGTGCCGGGACTCACCGTGTCGATCTGGGGCTGTCCGACGGCTCGGCTCCCGAGGACGGCGATGACCATGAACAAGACGACGAAGACTCGCATGACTTTCCCTTCGGCCGGGTCCCTCGCGCGGTGCACGCCGGTACAATCGGGGCGCGGCGACGGGGCTCTCCTCTGTGCGCCGTCGCAAGCCGATTCGCCTCAGGGAATCCCACGAAACTCGAACTTCGATGAGCGATATCACCCAGATCCTGACCGCACTGGAAGCGGGCGACGTCACCGCCGCATCGAAGCTGCTCCCCCTGGTGTACGAGGAGCTCCGCAACCTCGCCGAGCAGCGAATGGCGCGCGAAGCACCGGGACAGACCCTGCAGCCGACCGCCCTCGTCCACGAGGCCTACCTTCGAGTGGTCGGTCCGGACGGAGATTCGAGCTGGAGTGGTCGAGCGCACTTCCTCGCGGCGGCAGCGGAAGCGATGCGACGCATCCTGATCGAGCGGGCCCGAGCGAAGCAGCGCATCAAACGCGGAGGCGGCCGGCATCGCCTCGACGTCGATCCGGAGCAGTTGACCCTCGATCCCGTCCCGGACGAGATCCTCGCGCTCGACGAAGCTCTCGAGCACTTCGCGGCCATCGACCCGATCAAGGCGCGATTGGTCGAGCTGCGCTACTTCGCCGGTCTCGGGCAGGAGGAGGCGGCGCGCGTCCTCGAGATCTCGAAGGCGACGGCCGACCGATACTGGGCGTTCGCGCGCGCCTGGCTGTACGACGCGCTCGACGATTCGTGATCCTCGCACACCGGTGCCGCGCGACGTTTTCGGGAGCTCGGTGAGGCGCCCGACCGGCGAACGACGCATCTCATCCGTCGAGGAGGACGCATCTTGACCGACGAATCGGAAGGCCGCGATCTCGAGACAGCGTTCGACGACGCGATCGAACTTCGACTCGACGAACGGGACGTGTTCGTCGCCTCGATCGCCGCGAGACGACCAGAGCTCGGGGCTCGACTGCGCCAGCTGCTCGCGGCACACGACCGCATGGGGATGTTCCTCGAGGAGCCCGCACCACTCGGTGCCCCCGCCACTCCTCCCCGCGCCTCGACATCGCTCAGCGGCACGACGATCGGCGCCTTTCGACTCGGTCCGATCCTGGGCGAGGGTGGCTTCGGTACGGTCTACGAAGCAGAGCAACTGGCTCCCGTCCGGCGCACCGTGGCGCTGAAGATCCTCAAGGCGGGGCTCGACACTGATCTCGTGGTCGCCCGTTTCGCAGCCGAGCGTCAGACGCTCGCCCTGATGAACCACCCGAACATCGCTCGCGTCTTCGAGGCGGGTGCCACCGAGGCTGGCCGCCCCTACTTCGTCATGGAGAAGGTCCCGGGCGTCCCACTGACGCGCTACTGCAACCGTCAGAAGCTCTCGATCGCCGATCGGCTCGGACTCTTCCGCGACGTGTGTGCCGCCGTCCAACACGCTCACCAGAAAGGGGTCATCCACCGAGATCTCAAGCCGAGCAACATCCTCGTGACGGCAGACGACGGCGGAACCGCGAAGGTGATCGACTTCGGAATCGCGAAGGCGACCTCTCCCGACGGCACCGACTCCACCGAGCTGACACGTCAGAACCAGTTCCTCGGAACGCCGGCCTACATGAGCCCGGAGCAGCTGACGCCGGGCGGATCGGTCGACACCCGGAGCGATGTCTACTCCCTCGGAGTCGTCCTCTACGAGTTGCTGACCGGAGAGACGCCGGCGGTGATCGAGGGCCTCCGAGGCTCGTCGAGGAACTCGCCCCACGCTCGGGAGGACCTCCCGCGACCGTCGACGCGTTTGGGCGGGGAGTCGGGCTCGGGCGGGCGCCCTCGCGAGGGGATCGCCCGCGTCGCAGCGGATCGATCCACCGATCCGACGACGCTCGTCCGCGCCCTTCGCCACGACCTCGACTGGATCGTGATGAAGTCCATCGCGAGTGATCCGACGCAACGCTATGCATCGGCCGACGCGCTCTCCGACGACCTCCGTCGCTACCTCGAGGGCGAGCCGGTCGAAGCGCGCCCGCCCCACCCGCTCTATCGCTGGCGGAAACTGGTGGGCCGACATCGCGTCGCGTTCATCGCCGGCTCGCTTTTCCTCGGCCTTCTGATCATCTCGGTTGCCGGTCTCACGTGGCTCGCGATCGAGCTCGACCGACAACGCCGCCGAGCGGTCGACGCGGAGCAGCGCGCCGACGACGAGCGCGGAGATGCGGTCGACGCCCGCGATGAGTCGGAGGCGGTCAGCGCGTTCCTCTCCGAGATGTTCGCCAACCTCTCCCCGTTCCGGGAGGGCTACGACGTTCGAGTCCGGGAGGTGCTCGACACGGCCGCGGAGCAGCTCGAGAAGAGCTTCGCCAGCCGTCCTCGCCTTCGTTCGAGACTTCGGCACACGATCGGTGACAGCTACCGGGAAATCGGCTTGTTCGAACCGGCGGCCGCGCATCTCACTCGCGCCATCGAGGAGCGGACGCAGTGCCTCGGCGGCGACCATACCGAGACCCGCGCATCGCGTCGGCTGCTCGCCGCGACACTCCGTTCGTCCGGGAAGCTGCGCGAGGCCGATACGATCCTGGATGCGCTGCAACGCGATGAGTCTCGGATCGATGTCCCACGCCGAGAGGCGCTGGCCACGTTGCGCGAGCGCGGCGTCACCTGGTACGAGCAAGGGCGCTACGTGGAAGCACGTGCCGCGCTCGAGGAGTGTCGAGAGCAAGCCGAACGTTGGGGATTCTCCGATGCCCTCTGGACCCTGGACCTCGGCCTCGGGCGGGTCGCTGAGCGCAGCGGCGACCTCGCCACAGCGGAGCGCTACCTCGCGCGCGTTGTCGACGCCGCAGGCGACAATGACGAGAGCGAGGAGGCGCTCTCGGCCGAGGCCGACCTCGCCATGCTGCTCCTGCGACGCGGACGCGTGGACGAGTCCCGGCTACGCATGCAGGAGATCCTCGACCGGCGAACCGCGCGGTTCGGACCGGAACACGTGGCGACTCTCAATGCCCGCGCGAACCTCGCGACGCTCCACGCACAGACCGGGGCAGCCCGAGAGGCCGAGGGGGAGCTTCTCGAGGTCCTCGAGATCGCCGAGCGCACCTTGGGCGACGAGAGCCTCCATCTCGATCGATACCGCGTCTACCTCTGCGGCGCGCGCGTTCGGCTCGGACGCTGGGACGCCGCCGAACCGGTGATCCGGCAGGTCGTCGAGAACTACTCGGCGCGGTTCGGGCCGAACAACCCGAGGACTCTCGAGGAGCGGCATCGACTGGCGATGACGCTCCAGCGACTCGATCGAGCCGACGAAGCGGAGACGATGCTCCGCGCGGTGCTCGCCGACACGGAAGAGCATCTCGGACCGATGCACCCCACGGCGCTGAAGATCCACATGAGCCTCGGGCTCCTCGACCGCGAGCAGGGTCGCCCTGCCGACGCCGAGCGCGAGTGTCTCACGGCGATCGATGGACTGAGTCGAACACTCGGGCCGGAGAACTCGGCGACGTTGGGCGCGCGCACCAATCTCGGACGGCTCTACCTCGATCAAGGTCGTTTCGATGAGGCGGAGTCGATGCTCAGATCGACGTTGGAGATCAAGCGACGCGTTCTCGGGCCGACGGCACCGTTCACACGGAGCTGCCTCTACAACCTCGGACTCGTCTACCTCGAGTCCGATCGACCGGAGCGAGCGATCGAGATCTTCGAGGAGTACGTCGAGCTTCAGTCCGAAGCGCTCGGGGCGTCCCACGCGAGCACCCAGCGCGGCCGGGCGCTGCTCGATCGGGCCCGCTCCGCAGTGAAGTGAGGATCGTTCGACGGACACAGGAAGACCGGAGCGAGTCCGGGTCATCGCGACGTCGTGGTGCGGGTGAGCTCGCGTGGCCCCAACGCCAATGGTCTCCGGATTGCACCGAGTGAGCCCACGTGGATGAGTCCGCCGTCGACATTCTCAACCCTGCACTTCCGGCGGCTCCAACGATCCGTCTTCGCGAGAGGAGGCGATCATGCTTCGCGCCATCCAACGACTACTCGTTCCGGTGCTCACGCTGCTGCTCACCCCGACCGGATCGGCCCAGATCACTGTCCAACCCCCCTTCGACGCGGACTACACCGTGACCGATCTCGGAAGCGTGCCCGGATTGCCTCCCCTCTACGGAGGCCTGATCGTCCGCAATGGTGACAACGGCACGTTGTTGATCGGCGGACACGCGAACACCGCGGCTGGACAGATCCATCAGGTCGGGCTGGTTCGGGATCCCGCCAACCACATCATCGGATTCGACGGAGAGGCGACCTTCTACTCCGAGGGCGCCTACAACGACGGGGGAATCGCATACGCGCCGGGCAACGTGCTGCTCCTCGCGCGTTGGCCGGTCAACGAGCTCGGCCAGACGAAACCGGGCAGCAGCGTGACCGACAAGATCATCGACCTGACGCCATTCGGGATCACCAGCTCTCCGGGTGGGCTGAACTTCGTCCCGGCGGGCTTCCCGGGGGCGGGACAGCTGAAGTTCGTCAGCTGGCCCGGTGGACAGTGGTTCACCGTCTCCATCGAGCCCGATGACTTCGGAACCTACGACATCACCGGCGCAGTCTCCGAGACCCAGATCATCGGCGGGCCCGAGGGGTTCATCTACGTGCCGGCGGGATCGCCGCAGTTCACCGACTACCAGAACATGCTGGTCTCGGAATACAGCGCCGGAAGGATCGCGGCCTACGACCTCGATGCGCAAGGGAACCCGATTCCCGGCTCGCGGGTCGACTTCATCACTGGCTTGACCGGGGCCGAGGGCGCGATGATCGACCCGCTGACCGGTGACTATCTCTTCTCGACCTTCGGAGGTGGTGACCGGGTGGTGGTCGTCCGAGGATTCGCCCCGTTGATCCACGACTTCGTCCGGAGCGACGCCAACGGAGACGCGACCATCGACATCTCGGACGCCGTGTTCACGCTCGCCTACCTGTTCCTCGTCGGACCAGGCCCCTGTGTGGACGCGATGGATGCCAACGACGATGGCGAGGTCAGCATCTCCGATCCGGCCTACCTGCTGACCTACCTCTTCCAGTTCGGCCCGGTGCCACCGGCTCCGTTCCCGAGTTGCGGTGCAGACCCCACGTCGGACCTGCTCGACTGTGAGGTCTTCGGCCCCTGTCCGTAGGAGTCGGTCGGGGAACTCATTCCGACCGTTCCACTGGCCAGCACGCCGACCGAGACGCGCGCGTCCTCCCACATCGAGAACGGGGAGCGGCCTCCCCGTTCTCGCTCGCGACAACCGAGCCGATTCGTTTCCCAGGGACGCGACGTCGTTCCGGGCGTGGTGGGCTCTCGCCGAGCTCGGGCCAGGCGCCCTCGTGGCGCAACGCTTGCTCGCCGCGGAGCGAGCGAAAGGGGCGATGCCATGCTGGTCCGCGACGTGATGACCGAGGATCCGTTGACGCTCGAGTGCGACAGCTCCGTGAACCTCGCGGATGAGTTGATGAAGTTCGCACACATCCGGCACCTGCCCGTCGTCGAAGATCGTCGCGTGGTCGGGTTGGTGACGCACCGGGATCTCGTCCGCGTGCTGGCGACCTGGCCCTCCGAGGAGTGGACTTCCGTTCCGGTGTGCCGAATCATGCAGCACGGCATCGTGACGACCCGGCCGGATGAGTCGCTCGAGGTCGCGATCAGCAAACTGCTCGACCACAAGTTCGGCTGCCTCCCGGTCGTCGATGACCGGGACCAGGTGGTCGGCATCGTGACCGAGGCCGACTTCGTCAAGCTCGCTCGGGCTCTCCTCCGCGCGCAGGCGACCTCAGCGGCCCACGTCGACTCGCGCTCCATCGCGTCGCCACACTCCACGGACGAGAAACGTGGGCGACCGTGAACGACGATACCTCCCCTCCCCCGAACTCGACGGCCTCGGCCTCCGACCCGACCGCGGAGTCCAGCGGCGGGTTGACGACCGACGTCCTCCCGGGACTCGCGCTCGTCCTGGTGCTCGCCATCGGGATCATCTGGTGGCATACGCGTCGCCGTGCGGGACGGTCCGCGCGCAACGCCTGATGCCGTCGCGTCGGGGCGACCCGCTCACGGACAGGCGGCGTAGTCCGCGCAGCCGAGCGCGTCACCGGTCGGATCGACACCACAATCGATCGGCCCCGGATCGCCAGGGAGCGGCGACCCCGGAGTGAACAACGCGGCCAGGGTGTGAATGGCGTCGGAGATGTCGTACTGCCCGTCGTCGTTGGAGTCACCGGCGTCCGCGCACGACGGGAGCGGCGATCCCGCAGAGAACAGCGCGGACAACGTGAAGATCGCGTCGGAGATGTCGAACGCGCCGTCGGCGTTCGCATCCCCGCGCCGGAAGATCGGATCCGCGACCGGGACCTCGATCGTCAGCGAAGCGATCACGAGCCCCATGGCGTTGAACGGGCCGTCATCGATCGTCCAGTTGAAGACCGCCAGACCGGAGAAGTCGTAGCTGCCCAGCGCATCGAGGATGTCGAGCGACGAGAGCGTGCTTCCGTCGTAGGTGACGTAGTAGTTGTTGGTGAACTGACCGAACGAACCGGTTTGACCGAGCGGTACGCCCGCGGGGAAGCTGAGGTTCGTCGAGGTCCAGAAGCCGTCGACCGCTGGATCGTTGTTGCGGATCACGAAGTACGGCGTCTGCCCCGCGGGGAACGGGCTCTGTAACCCGATCGAACCCGACGGGAACGTTAGGGCGAACGAGCCGGAGTCGATCGGATAGCCCCGCGTCGGGAAGCTCGGGTTGTCGGTGAAGACACCGGAGTCGACTGTGAAGGTGATCGTGGCGGCATCACCCGCCGTCGGGCTCCCCAGGATTCCGCTCGAGATCCCA
>JAGQRC010000015.1 GCA_020425835.1 Planctomycetota bacterium
CAGCTCGAGCAGGAGGCCGTCGTGTGGACGCCGACGAGCGGGAAGGTCGCCGGGTGCTCGTAGTCGACCGGCCAGGACTCCGTCGTGTGGCAATCGTCGCACGTCGTGGGGATCCCCGCTGCAGCGTGGGCGGGCTCGGTAGCGGCGGCATAGTCTGCCGCGTGACAGGAGACGCAGTCGGTGCCCGGCGTGTCGAAGGTCGAGGACTCGTGGCAGCCCGCGCAGTCCGCGACGGCGTGGGCACCGGTCATCGCAAACACCTCGGGATGCTCGAACGTCGCGGCAGCGGTCGACCAAGTCCCCGTCGAGTGACAACCCTGACAGTCGGTCGAGAACTCGGCGGCGACGTGGGGCGGAGCGACGGTCGCCTCGAACTCGCTCTGGTGGCACGCCGCACAGTCGTCGCTCAAGCCGACGAAGCCATCGGTGGAGTGGCACGAACGGCAAGCGATGGCGTGCGACGCGGTCAGCGGGAACGAGGTCGGATGCGCGAAGGTCGCATCGGACCAGGACGTCGGGGTGTGGCAACGCTGGCAGTCCGTGTCGAGCCCGTTCGCGACGTGGTCGAGCACGGTGGATCGAGAGATCTCCCCTCGGTGACACGCCTGGCACTCGATCTCGACCCGGGTGAAGTTCTGGGCGGTCGCGCCCTCGTGGCAGGCCAGACAGGGAACCGCGGCGTGCCCCCCGACCAGAGGGAAGCGCGTTGCGAGGTGCTCGATGATCTCGTTGCGCGGCACCCAGTTCTCTTCGCCGTGACAGTCCCGACAGCTGTCCCCCAGTTGACCGCGATGGGGATCCTCGTGACAGCCGCGACAGCCGCGACTGGCGAACACCGCGACGTCCCCGCGATCGTTGTGACAGAAGAGGCAGCGCGCCCGGGCATGGGCGCCTTCGAGAACGAGGCCGGTCCGTGCGCCGTGATCGAAAGCGAAGTCGCTCCGGATCTCGTGCCAGCTCGAGCTCACGTGACAGGTCGAGCAGTCGGCGGGAAACGTGTCGTGGGGAATCACGGGCCCGTAGTCGATGGGCCAACTCTGCGGGCCTCGAAAGCTGACGCAGGAGACCAGCGCGAGCAGGAAGGCGACGAACGCGATGGCGAGGAAGGCGGTCTGTCGTCCCGTCGTAGCCATCGGCGTCCCCTCGACCGCTGCCGTGCTCGGTCGTCCCCGAACGACCGCTGAGCCGAGTTGGAGGTGGCGCACACCGGACCTCGGTCGGTGGGCTGCCGGCTTCGGGGAACGAGCCCGCCAACATCTCGGCGACGGGGTCGACCTCGCCTGTCAAATCGAGGGCCGAAGTTGGAAGAAGTGGCGAGGCCCTCGAACCCGATGGGCACTCTTTCTCGAACCTCCGATGTCGCGGGGGTTCCCGACGGCGACGGGATGTCGACGATCGAGGTCGAGTCCGGATCAGCATCGCCAAAGCGACGGGAGACCGGACACCGCCGATCGCTGGGCCACGGGTGAGCGCGGAGCGTTTGGCTGATTCGAAGGCCACCGTCGGCCGCCTCGGCCATCGGGGACGGGTATCGGGATACCAGGACGACGCCGGATCGCGCGAGATCGATCAGTCGAGATCGATCGTCACCTCGTTCGAGTCCAGAGTCCCGCGCCACAGCCCCGCCGGCCGTTCTTCCTCCATGGAGTCCTCGTCGAAGCAGGACTCGGCGGTGGCGGCCCAACGAACGGTCGCGCGATATCGACCCGACGCCACCTTCGCGAACTCGAAGGGGCCCCACTCCAGCCGACGACCGCCGTCACCCTCCTCGAACTCCCCATCGAACAGGAGCTGTCGCGCTCCGGGGGCGACCTCCGTCAGTTGGGTGCAGTAGACGGTGTCATCGCCCTTCTTGATCGACCGGCTGTCGAACGGCTGCAGAACATGGCCCTCGCCGTCCGTCAGCACGAGCTCACACGCCTGGTGTCGTGCGGTGTGCAGAATGGTCACGGCGTCACCGGTGCCATTGACGAGGGTCGCGCGGATCCGCTTGCCGTCCACGCTCAACTCGATGGCCAGACTGTCGGTCGTCATCTCTCGCGTTCCTTGTCGTTCGTCTCGTTTCGGTTGGCATCCGCACGCGGTGAGCAGGGCGAGCAGCATCGCGGTCGTCGACCTCATCATCACTCCCCTCCTCCTCCGGGCTCGCCGCGTCCTCCTCCGAGCTCGCGTCGCAGCCTCGACTCCTCGCGACGTCGATCGAACTCCAGGAATCGATACCCGCTGCTCGCCTCGAAGTAGCCGAGATAGACACGCGCGGGGGCGGCAATCCTCGGCAGGTAGCGCGACCCGCCCTCCGCGATCACGTACGGACCACGGCCGTGGGAGTAGTAGTCGAGTCGATCCCGATCGGTCGCCACCAACAGGTGGAACCTCCCCTGCGCGTCGAAGTCGAAGTCGAGCTCTCGAACCCGGGCGCGGAGGGTCTGGAGCTCGAACCGTTGTCGACGAACCTCGGCGGGATCGGGACCGATCACCAGCATCTCGAGATGACCGTCATCGCCGCCGTCCATGAACAACGCCTTGAGTCGGCGCGCGACGGGATCGAACTCCAACCGACGCGGGGGCACATCGGTCCGGTGCGCTTCGACGCGCTCGACCGGACGGCCGTCGAGATCGAGCCGCTCGTACACGAGCCCTCGCGATGCCGCCCCGATGTGGATGAAGTCACAGTCGGCCTGGACGATCGGGTCGAGATCGCAGGGATCCGGAAGGCGATGCCGGAACCGCTCGCGCAGACCTCGCTCCGTGAGTTCGGAGCCGACGAGCATCGCTCCATCGCGCGTGTAGATCCAGAGCGCTCCACTCTCGACCACGTTCGCCGAGGCGATCAGCGTCGATCCCTGCGGCAGGGGCGCCTCGCGCCTCGCCCCCGTGCTTCGACCGAAGATGACCTGCTGCGCGTGAACTCGATCGCCCACGCTCCAGACGATCTAACGGTCGAAGAAGTGATCGAAGGTGTCGGTGCGGAAGAAGCTCGCCGTCGCGGTGAACGGCGGAGGGTCGCCGTCGCTCGGGAGCGGGGCGAGCTCGACCGGCTCCGAGTACCACGCGGCGAGGGGACGCGGTGCGTTGTGCTGCCGCAGCCGCCAACGCCGTCCCCCATCGTTCAGCTCGAACAGCGCGACGAGCCCGTCGAGGACCGAGTTGTCCCGGCTCCACTGCGCGCGCACCGGCACCACCTCGGCGACCTCGACCGACACCGGGTTCGAGCGCAACTCCAGTGACGAGGAGGTCGAACGACAGACCGCCTCGAGACGATGGACCCCGACCGGGAGGCCGTAGTGATAGGTGGCGAGGTCGACCGACCAGCGCCACGTCCCGCCGGGTGGGAGAGCGTCGAGCCGAACTTCGCGATCCACCCGCGCGGTCGACATCATCCACTGATGCGTCTCGCCGTCCGCGCGGCGGACGAGCTCACCCGAGGGAGCGAAGAACTCGAACCCCCACGCGCCGCTCACGTCGTCCTCGGCCGGGAGGGAGACCGCGGTCGCCCCTCGGTTCTCGAGGGTCAACTCGACGGTGAGACCTTCCAAGGTGTCGAGGCGAGGCTTCGGGACTTCGATCGACAGCTTCAGTGACATGGCCGGCTGCTAACTCGAGTCGGCCGGAACGGCCGCCTCGTCGATGTCCCACCCGCGCAACTTGAGGTTGCACTGCCCGCAGAAGTGCGGCGTGTAGGTGCCCGGACGGTGGTGGGCGTGGGCGCAGGTTCCGCTCGAGTAGCTCATGATGCAGTTGTGGTCCGCCTGGTCGTGGTCGTTGTTGACCTGCGACTTGCCGGTGTGCTCCCAGTGCTTGAGCCAGAAGTTGTGCCCCATCTCGTGGGCGACGACGTAGTAGACCTGATCCGGGTCCTTCTGATCGGCGAAGATCACCGAGTCGGGGAGGCCGATCGAGAACGTCCAGGTGACGTAGTTGGTGTTCGCCGCCGAGACCGTCGTGTTGCCCGGCGGATGGGTCTGGATGTTGACCGGGTGGTGCGTCAGGAAGTCGACGACGATGAATCCGGTCGGGTGCTCCTTTCGGATGTTCTCGGAGAGTTTCTTCCGAAGATCCTTGTAGATCTTGTCCCAGTAGTTGTCGTTGGTGAACGATCGCAGCGCGGCGCGGTAGTCGCTCGCCTTCATCGATCCCTGCTTCGGCAGCTTGACGCCGACCAGGGAGCTCGGGTCGAGCTTCACGTCCTTCTTCTTGTGGCTGGTGTTGTCGGCGACGATCTCCTTGTACTCGGACTCCTTCAGGAAGTCGGTGATCGGCTTCACCGCGATCGAACCGGTGTCGACTTCGACGTGCGCCTTGTCGTACTCGGTGACCACCTTCGGCCACTCGCTCGAGTTGGTCCGGGCCGGCCACTGGATCTCCACCGCGATCCTGGCGAAGCGGCGGACCCGCAGGATTCCCGACTCCACCTCGAGCCGCTTGCTGTCGTCGGTCACGCCGTGAGCCTTCTCGAGATCGGCCTTGTTGCCGCGGCCGGTGAAGTCGAGCTCGGCGGTGATCTTGTAGTCGTCACCCGCGACGTTCGAAGGGCGGAAGAGGAAACCGGCACGACCGAGACGCTTCGGATCCTTGTCCCGGTCGGTCGCCGCTTCGCTGTAGACGACCTTCTGTCCGCTGTCCTCCTTGACGTCGAACGGCTCGAGCTTCTTCCCGAGCACGACCGGCGCCTTCCAATCGTCCGCGGGCGTCTTCCGGATCCCGCCGAAGTCGGCCGGGCAGTTGTCGCCGTTGCTGCCGGTCCGACCGCCGTTCAGCTTCAGCGCCTTCTCCAAGTACTTCTTCGTCAGGCTCGGCTCGGTCGCGGTGCTCGTGTACTGCGGGGTCAAGTCCTCGTCGGGATCGGAGAACCGCCAGTTGATCCGCGCCGGGCCGACTCCCTTCGGCGAGGAGACTGCGCTGTCGTCCTTCTTCTTGAGGAGGACCTCGGCCTCGATCGGGATCAGGGGACGATTCAAGCGGCCGTTCTCCTTGGAGAACTTGTTGTCCGTGAACTCACCCTCCTCGTAGGTCAGCGCCTCGACCATGATCTTGGAGGTCTTGGTGGAGTCCGTCAGCGCATCGCCCACGAAGTAGTCCCGTCGATTCTCGTCCTTTTCGAGCGCCGCGATCAGCTTGTCCGAGAGCGAGTCGTCGTAGTCGGAGTAGTCGAGCTCGTGCATCCCCTTGTGATTCGCCTTGTAGCGGATCACCGCCTTCTTCAGGTAGTCATCGAAGTCGGCGCCGACCGGCCCCCCGTAGTAGCCGAGCTCGTCGAGCTTGTACTGGACCCACGCCTTCTTCTCGCTCTTCGGCGGCGCCTTCTCGTCCGGCGTCCACGCGCCCCGATGCAGCTTCACCGAGTGGTAGAGGACCTGGAACGTCGCCTCGTCGGCGTGAATGGACCCGTCGGAGAGCTTCACCTTGTAGGGCGAGTAGAGCGGATGGATGAAGCGATCCTTCAGATCGCCCTTCGTGCAGTTGCCCTGGCCATCCCACGCGATCGTCACCTTGCCGTCGGTCTTCTCCTTCTCACTCAACTCGACGGAGTAGATCGGACCGTCGGCGTAGTGCGCGCTCGAGATCTCCAGCGTGACCTTGTCACCGGTGAGCCCCTCGATCCGGTAGTGGATGTCGAGCGACTCGACACCCGGCGCGAAGTGGTCGTCGACCGCCTGGATCTCGAGGTTCTTGGGAACGACGCGTTCGAAGCAGTAGAGACGCGGGTTGAAGAGCGGGCAGCTGTCCGCCTTCGCCTTGCTTCCGGCGTGACAGATCGATCCCGGCTTCTTGGCCGGCTCCTCTCCCGGATCGAAGAAGAGGAGCTCGACGCGGCGATTGACCTGGCTCTCGTGGTCATCCCGGTAGGGGCTGTCGATCGGATGGTATTCCCCACAACCGAGGGACTTCAGATCGTCGTAGAGCCAGTGGACCTTGCCCCGCAACTCCGCGAGCCCGGTGGCGTCGGTCTCCGTGAGCTCCTGGAGCCGGACCATCATCACCTGGAAGAACGCGCCCCAGGTCTGCTTCCCGACGATGCCATCGACGGCGATGTCCTCGCCGAAGTCGGCGGCCTTGTAGTTCTCCTGGAACGCGCGGACCGCCTTCTCGTCGGCGGCGTCCAGCTTGGCGTCGATGCTCGGAGGCGCGCACGGCCAGCCGAGCCGCGCCGCGACCCAGGTCAACAGCGCCTCGATGTCCTCCGGCTGATGGTCCTTGCGGGCGATCTCCACCCACGGATCCCTTTCGCCGGCGAGAACGTGCAACACCCCCTGGGCCCGCTTCTGAGAGAGGGTCTCGTTGACCGAGTCCGAACCGGTCGTGTCGGTGTGTCCGGCGATCAGGAGCTTCTGGTCGGGATGATCGGAGGCGTGCATGTAGGCCGCGCGGATGACGGCGAGTCCGCTGATCCGGTTCTGCGCTCCGGTCGGGTCCTCGGACGTGATCCCGGCGGGCATGAAGACCGCGCTCGCGTGGTGGAACAGAACGTCCTCGATCTCGAGACAGAGCACCGTCTTCTTCTTCACCTTGAAGACGTGCGTTTTCTCGGTCCCGAGTCCGGAGGACTTCTTGGACTCGCTCGGCGACGGGTTGGAACCGCTCTCGTTGGGATCCGACATGGGCCTCCGTTCCACGTCCGTGCGCGATCCGTGACGATAGAGGTCGGCGATGTCCCGGTCAATCTCCCGTGGCCGGGGCGACTCGGGGGCGCCGGGCTCGTGGTTCCTCGCGGTCGGGTGGTCGTGCGACGGCTCGTGCCGCGGGAGGCGTCGCGCGGCGCGGCTCCCCCCAAGGGCCGCGCCACGTGGCGTTCCCGAACGGACGCTCGGCTCGAAATCCGTCTCTGAAGGACCGCTACGCGAACTTCCCGCGCAGCCGCTCCACTTGCAGTTCGTGGAGCGTGCGCATGATGTCGTAGGCGGTGAGCTCGACCAGGAGGTCGGTCACCTTGGCGTGGGTGGCATCGTCGAGCGCGGGCTCGACCGCCTTCATCGCGGCGATCAGCCGCTCTTGCTGCGACTCGAGCTCGTGCTTGTCGACCTTGCCATCCGCCATGGCGTTGGTGAACGACTCGAGCTCGTGCACCTTCTGATCGAGGTGCGGCACTTCGGTCTTCTCGTCGAACCAGCTGGCGCGGGCCATGACGGCCTCCTCCTCGTGCTTGGGATCGTGTCCTTCTTCGTCTACAAACTCTCGACGAGCTGCTTGAGCGCGGTGAGTCGCTCCTGCAGCTTTGCGCGCCCCCCCGCCTCCTCGAGTTGCTTGGCGATGCTCGGGGGCAGGAACTCGCGGTCGGTGCACTCGACGATCGCAGCCGTCTCCTGCAGCTTGCGCTCGAGACTCTGGGTCGACGGCATGAACTGGCCGACCGCCTGATCGAGGATCTCCTTCGTGATCCGCGCTTTCGCGCCCTCGCCGCCGTCCCGATGCGACGCGAGGATGGCGGCACGTTGGGCGCGACCGACGATCCCCTCGATGTCCGCGCCGGAGAGGTCGCCGACGTGAGGGATCGGCGGCACATCCTCCGGTCGCAGCGTGGCTCCGAGCTTCTTGGCGAGGACGACGAACAGGTCGCGGATCTCGCTCTCCTCGGTCGGGTAGAACATCGGGATGTGCACCTCGGCGCGGCCCTGGCGCTTGAGGTCGATCGGCAAGAGGTCGGGACGGCAGGTGAGGAGCATCCAGAGGATCCGACCGCGGTAGCGCGTGTCGCCCATCTGCGCGGCGATCATCGCGAAGACGCGGCTCGAAGTGCCGGAGTCGCCATCCGCGCCGCGATCTCCGAGCATCGCGTCCGCCTCGTCGATGATCACGACCACCGGACCCATCGCGCGCAGCACGGAGAGCACCTTCTCGAGGTTGCCCTCGGTCTCTCCGACGTACTTCGAGCGGAAGTTCTTGAGCACGACGCAGGGCACGCCGAGCGAGCCCGAAGTGCACTGGGCGAGGAAGCTCTTTCCGGTCCCCACGGGGCCGCAGAGCAGGTAACCCATCGGCAGGGTGTCGAGGAGGCCCTTGCCGAGGAGCTGCGCATCCTCGGAGAGTCGCCGCTTCGCCGCCTCGTGGCCGACCACCATCTCGAGGGTCCACCGCGGCTCGATGAACTCGAGGAGTCCCTCGGCCTGCCGCTCGAGCAGCCGCTTCTTCAGGCTGCGGAAGAGCCCCGCGTCGAGCCGGCGACCCGCCTCCTTCGCGGAGCGGACCATCGTGTCGAGGTCGGAGAGCGAGATCCCGGCGGTCAGCTCGGCCAGTTCATCGATGCCGTAGTCCGAGAACTTCGCGAGCCCCAAGGCGCGATCGGTCACCGTCAGGAAACTCGAGCGCTCCTCCCGCGTCGGCATCGCGATCTCGATCGTGGCGACGTGCGCATTGCCGGTCAGCCGGTCGTTCAGCGCGGCGAGCGTCGGATCGACGAGGATCACCGCCATGTTGAGCCGCTTGACGTAGGGGCTCGTCGCCCAGTTCACGAGGGTGACGAGATTCGTGGACGCCGGGATGCTCAGCTGACCGGGCTCGGCCCGCGGAACGATGTAGGAGGCGTGGTCGAGCACGAGGGCCATGCTCACCTGCTCGCCCTCCTTCGCCATCAAGTTCTTGCGAACGACCTTGTCGAGGAAGGTGAGGGTCTTCGCCGGATCGCGTGGAATGGCTTGGAAGTCGCCGTACTTGCGGTTGGCGAGCGCCACCATCTCTCGGAGCCGCTCGGAGTCGCTGCCCGCCATGCAGCGAAGGCCACCCGCGAGATCGTAGTGGAAGACGAGGTCCCAGCTGCCGAACAGCTGCTCGGCGAGGAAGCTCGGCAGGTGGTCGAACCGCTGCTGGTCCCCTTCGCCCACCGCAATGGGGTCGAAGATGTTGCCGGTGAGGACGAACGCCGAGGTCGTCCCGGAGAAGTAGAGCTCCGCCAGTCGACGCGCCCATTCCGGCGTCCACGTGGGAAGACCGAGTCCGACCGCTTCCTCGACGCCGGGGTTCGAGTCCCGCTCAGGCTTCATCGCGCAAGTCCCTTCGCCAGCCGTAGAGGATCGGTGGCGGCTCGTCGAGGTCCTCGATCAGGCCGTCGACCAGATGCAGCTCTTCCATCGCCGCTTCGGTGTGCTCCATGCTCTCGGCGACGGAGTCGACCTCGCGAGTGAGGAAGTCGGGATCCTGCCGGTTGATCGCCATCTCGCTCAGGGTCTGGATCTTCCCCTCGAGACGATCGAGCTCGACCTGGACGAACTCCGCGTTGCGCTCCGCCTTCGCGTAGTTGTCGAGCCGGAGCTCGCGGGTCGCCAGGCTGTCCTGGAGCGCGTGGATCAGACGCTCGTCCTCGGACGCTCGCGCCTCCTCGAGTTTCCGACGGGTCTCCTCCAACTCGCGAACGATCTCCGGCTGGTCGGTGGAGTCGAGGAACCGGGACAGCGACGCCTGCGAGTGCAAGAGACGCAGGAACATCCAGAGGAGACGATCGAGCCCGGGGTTCGCGAACTCGGTTGGCGGACGCTCCTCGCGATGGGTCCGGCCCCCGACGCCCTGCGCGATCTTCTGCATCTCGAGGCAGCGGTAGCGGAGCCGCTCGAACCGAAGGCGTCCCTGGTTCGACAGCCCCTCGACCAACGCGTCCACCGCATCCTCCTTGGTGAGGCGGGGAGGCGGCGGCGGCCCGGAGCTGCGTTGCCTCTTGTGCTCCCTCGCGTCGACGGCGTCGCGGAACTTCGACGAGCCGACCATGCTGGTCAGGTAGGCGGTCTCCGCAGCCGCGACGATCGGGAGCGCGACCTCCGGATACCCGCTCATCGCCGCGAACGCGGTCGCCGCGAAACCGAGCAGGAGGTTCCACCGGTAGGTGAACGCTGCCTTGAGGTACTTCCCGACGCCGGACTTCTTGGGCGGGCTCATCGGTGCCTCGACTCGGTGAGTGGGATCGGGTCGGTCATCGCGGGTCAGTCATCTCGTTGCTCGTTGTTCGCCTCGAGCTCCTCGATCAGCTCGCGGATCTCGAAGACGGTCTCGACGAAGGCGGGCTCTTGCTGCATCTCGCGCGCGGGGCGATCCGGGTGCGGCACCTCGATGTCGCGCAGAACGGTGCCCGGCGAGTTGGAGAGGATCAGGATCCTCTGGCCGAGGTAGACCGCCTCCTCGATCGAGTGGGTGACGAAGAAGACGGTTGCCTCCTGCTCCCGCCAGAGATCGACGAGCAAGTCCTGCATCCGGAATCGTGTCGTCGGGTCGAGCGCGCCGAAAGGTTCATCCATCAGCATGATTCGGGGCGAGAGGATCAGGCTGCGCGCGATCGCGACGCGCTGGCGCATCCCGCCCGACAGCTGGAACGGGTACTTCGTGCAGTCCTGATCGACATCGAGCCCGACCTTGCCGACCCACTCGCGCGCCCGCTCCTCGCGCTCCGCGCGCGGGACACCGCGGCACTCGAGCCCGAACGCGATGTTGTGGAGCACGTTGCGATGGTCGAACGAGGTGTAACCCTGGAACACCATTCCGCGATCGGCGCCCGGCCCGGTCACCGGCTCGCCGGCGACGAGCACCTCGCCCTCGGTCGCGGGGTGTTGCGGCTTCAGCCCGGCGATCAACCGGAGGATCGTCGACTTCCCGCAGCCGCTCGGCCCGAGGATCGGGATGAACTCCCCGTGGTCGACGAGATCCTCGATCACGAAGTTGACGTCCCGGATCGCGGTGAACGCCCTCTTGGTGCCCGCGGCGTAGGTCTTGGTGACGTTCCGGAACTCGACGACCGGCGGTCGAGCGGTGGGTTCGTTCTCGTCCACTACTCGCGCTCCCGGATCGTGTGCGGGAAGAGACCGCGCTGGAACCACCAGAGGATCCGATCGATCGTGTAGGCGGTGAGCCCGATCAACAGGAGGATCAGGTAGATGTGCTCCGTGAGGCCGCGCTTCTGGCTGGCGTTGATCAGGTGCCCGAGCCCGTGCTTCGCGTCGATCACCTCCGCGAGCATGATGTAGCCGAACGCGAGCCCGAACAGGATGCGCAGACCGTTGTAGATCGACGGGAGCGCGAGCGGCACCAGGACCTTGAGGACGATCTGGAGGCGGCTCGCGCCGAGGGTCAGCGCCGTCTCCACGTACTGGGACTCGACGTCGAGGATCGCCTGCACCGCGTTCCCGAAGACGAACGGCACGCAGGCGATGAAGATGAACATCACCTTCTGCTCCTCGCCCGCCCCGAACCAGAACAGGGTCAACGGGATCAGCGCGGCGATCGGGATGTTGCGTCCGAACAGGCTGATCGGGGCGAGAAACGCCTCGATGCCTCGCCACGATCCGGCCAACACGCCGAACGGCACGCCGACCAGGATCGCGAGCCCGAAGCCGAGGAACACGCGCTGCAACGTCGCCGCGACGCTCTGCAGGAGCTGCCGCTCGGTGAAGAGACTCGCGGCCTGGTCCCAGACCTCGCCCGGGCTCGGCAACGTCACGGGCGAGACGATCCGCAGCTCCGGCTCCTCGCCGCGGGTGATGAACCACCAGACGAGGAGCACGAGCAGCACCGAGCCCAGACCCAACAGCCAACGCACGACGCGCGGCGGTTGGAACCTCAGCTCCAGGAGGTCGGAGAGCGGCCCGAGCGCCATGGCTACTTCGGGACCTCCGCCGGGTAGACCTTGATCTCCACGCGACGGTTCTTCGCGTGGTTCTCCGGGTCGTTCGGATCGGCCGGGCGATCCCAACCGACGCCACTCGGGGAGAACTGGTCGGGCTGGAGCGTCGGGAACTGGTTGACGATCGCCTCCTTGACCGAGTTCGCCCTCTTCTCGGCCAGGTCCTTCACCAGCTGTGGCGACACCTTGCCGCGCATCGAGGCGTCGGTGTGACCCTCGATGATGATCCGCGCCGCGCCGTACTGGCCGGCGAGCTTTCCGACCTCTTCGATCACGAACGCGGCGTTGGGATCGTAGAGGACCTCCTTCTCCTCCCCATCCACCTTCTTCATCACCCGCTTCTGGATGTCCCAGCTGTTGGGGAAGAACTGGATGACGACGGTCTTCGTGAGGATGGGATCCTCGACCTGGTAGGCGGTGGCGGAGACCGGAACGAAGTTGAAACCGTACTCGACACGCTGGTCGGCGTACTTCGGCTCGTTCCCGAGTTTCTTGATGACGGAGAAATCCATCACTTCATCGAACGCGGTCTTCTTCGACACTTGGCCGATGCGCTTGTAGAGGAAGTAGGCGGTGTTCCAGGTGCGCTCGAAGTTGGTCGGGTTGTTCTGGTTCAGGAAGAACTCGCGGTTCTCGGCATAGTTCGTCGAGTGGGCGTCGCCGAGCATCCCGAGGCACTCATCCGCCGGGATCGAGTAGCCGTCGGCCATCAGCCGCGCCACCGTCTGCTTGCCGGCGTCGGTCTTGAGCTCGAGCATCGCGTCGAAGATCCCGCGCACGAGACCCTCGATCACGTCGGCGTGGTCCTTCGCGAAGTCGGCGCGCGCGAACCAGACGTCGGCGATCAGCTTGTTCGCCGTCGCCGACGTGACCAGCATCTTGTTCCCCTTGACCTCGGACAGGTTGTAGATGTCCGGGGCCCAGCTGACGCAGCCGGCGATCGACTTGTCGGCGTTGAACGCGGCGGCCGCCTGGAAGGCGTCCTGCGTGAATCGCATGTCGACCTCGGACGGCTGGACGCCGGAGTTGATCAGCGCGTTCAACAGGAAGAAGTGCGACGGCGAGTTCTGCGCCAGCACCACCGTCTTCCCGCGGAGGTCGGACATCGTCTTGATCGAGTCGCGGACGACGATGCCGTCACCCCCGTTCGACCAGTCGACCTGTTGGAAGATCCGGGGCATCACCCGCGAATCCTTGCGGAGCGCCTCCATGAAGAGCGGCACCATGTCGAGGGTGCCCCACCCGATGTGGACCTCGCCCGCCGCGTAGGCGTCGCGCATGGCGATCGGGTCATCGATCAGCACCAGCTGGACCTTGAACGGCTCGCCCGTCGGGGTGGTCCACTGCTTCTCCGGCTTGAAGCCGTTGTTCGCGAGGATGATCGGTCCCCACCCCGCCCAGACGTTGATCGCGAAGCGAACGGTGCGATCCTGCATCGGCTGGTACGCGGAGATCCCCTTCACCTCCGGGAGCCGCTGCGCCGCGACCCACTCGTACTCCTTGACCGTGGTGACCGCCGTGCCGGACGGCTCCTCCACCGGCGTCTGCATGGAGGACATCTCGTCCGGCGTGAACTTCGGCTCTTGGCCGTTGTTCTTCTTCGAGTCGTCGTTGAACTTGAAGATGGCGAAACCGATCAATCCGACGACGATCAGGAACGCGACGATGTAGAAACCGGGTTTCGGCTTGCTCATGGTCTACTCCACGTGGGACTCGGGGATCTCTGCGGCGTCGATCGTTGTGCGGCACCGCGGAGTGTGGCGATCTGGTTCTCTGGAGGTCCGGCCGCTCGAGCCGGCCGGGGGATACGGATCAGTTCTCCTCGGTCGCGGGGCCGAGCTGCTTCTGCGTGTCGACCATCGGCGACGTCTCGGGCGATGCGAGACCGAGCTCCATCTCGAACTCGCGCAACGCCTCGTCGGCCAGGGTCGCCTCGAGACGCTCTTCCGCCTCGATCTCCGCGATGCCCTTCTCCGACAGATCGGCGGCGACCCGCGCCTTGCCGCGGTTGTGGTCGATCCGGTCCTGGATCACCCGCTCGATCTGGCCGAAGTCGGTGGTGACGTTCATCTCGAAGCTCTCGGCCAACTTCGCGACCTCGGCCTCCGCCTCGCTCATCTTGAGCTCGGCGTCGTACTGGCGGATCTTCTCGCGCACCTCCGAGAGCTTCTTGTTGGCGTGCTGGATCTTCTTCAGGTTGTTCTCGTAGGCGGTCTCGTGCATCTGGAGTTGTTGCTCGTTCTCGGCGAGCTCCTGCTTCGCCTTCTGCAGCTCCAGTGCGAACCGTGCCGCGCTCTCGCGATCGCCCGCCTTCAGGTACGCCTTGGTCTGCGCCTCGAGCTTCTCGACGTGACGTCGGCCGGCAACCGCTTGACGAGTCACTCGCTCGACGAGCCCCCGGTAGATCTCCAGCCCCTTGCGACCCTCCTTGAGCTCCTCGACCGCCTTGTCGTACTCGTACTGCATCTGGGCGATCGGGTCGGCTTCCCAGAAGAAGTTGGCGAGCTTGTTGAACTGGGCGCGGATCGCTGCCCAAATCTTTCCGAGGATCATGACGGGGTTTCTCCGTGGGGTTTGACTTGAAACGGGCAGTATAAGTGCGTTGCTGAAGCCACTCAACGTTCGCGGGGGGAAAACGATGCCCACCCTGATCTTCGAGACGCTGTCGGGAAGCCGCGCCTACGGGCTCGCCGACCCGGACTCGGATCGCGACCTGCGGGGGATCGTGGTCGGACCTCGGCAGTGGTACTTCGGGATCCGACCCGCGCCGGAGCAGATCGACGTTCGGGGTGACGACCACGTCCGCACGGAACTCCGGAAGTTCGTGCGGCTCGCCGCCCAGGCCAATCCGACGATCCTCGAGGTCCTCTGGTCGGATCCGAGCGACCACCAGACGATGACCCGCTGGGGCGAGGCGCTGCTCGCGGCGCGCGGTCTGTTCCTGACCCGTCGCGTGCGAGGTAGCTTCGGCGCCTACGCGATGAGCCAGCTGCGCCGGATCCGTGGCCACCGGAGCTGGCTCCTCGATCCTCCGCGGTCGCAGCCCCGACGCTCCGACTTCGGGCTCCCCGATGAGACGGTCATCCCGAAGGAGCAGCTCGGCGCGGCGGAGATGCTGATCGAGAGCGGGGACTTCGACGGCGCCGACATCTCGCCGAACTTCCTCGACCTCCTCCGTCGGGAGAAGGCGTACAAGACGGCTCGCCAGCAGTATCAGCAGTACCGGCACTGGCTGGAGCACCGCAACCCTGCGCGCGCCGAGCTCGAGGCGAGGTTCGGCTACGACACGAAGCACGCCATGCACCTCGTCCGACTGCTGCGCATGGCCCACGAGATCCTGGTCGATCGCGAGGTGCACGTGCGCCGCCCGGATCGCGAGGAACTGTTGGCCATCAAGCGCGGTGAGTGGAGCTACGAGGCGTTGATCGAGCGGTGCGACGCGTTGTCGCGAGAGATCGAGCGCTGCGAGCCGCACTCCGAGCTTCCGGAGGAGTGCGATGTCGAAGCGGCCGAAGCGCTCTGTGTGCGGCTGATCGACGATGTGCTCCGTTCGGGAGCACTGGGAGTTTCCCGATGACGCCCTCCACACCCGAGATCGATCCGCTGCCCACCCGACAGACCATCGGCGCCTTGTTGCTCACCCTCGGGATCTGCGCGCTCGCCGCCGCCGCGTTCCTCGCGCTCGGCACCGCCGATCGCTCGACGCCCTGGCTCGGCATCGGCCTCCTCATCGGGCTCGGGTCGATCGTTCTCCTCGTCGGTCGAGTCGCGTTGCGATCCCGGCTCGATCGCTCCCACGACCCGCTCCGTCCGGCGCAGCTCGACGGTTGGCGCGAACGCCGCACGGAGCTCGACCCCCCGACGGAGCGGGAACGTTTCGAGACCCTCGAGGGGCGCCGAGAGCGCGCCCGCGAGCACGTGCGACGCAGCCGCTGGCTTCCGATCCCGTTCGTGAACCGGGGGTGGTGGCGGCTGCGCCCTTGACGCCGCTGGTTCAGCGGAGGCGAACGGTGACCGTCGCGCCCACCTCGTCGAGCACGATCTCCTTCTGGAGCGTGCGGCGGTCGGGCAACTCGGCGGTGACGCGGTATCCACCGGGACGGAGCCGCACGGGACGCGAGCGCGCGGAGGTCCGATAGCCTTCGCGGAGGATCTCCGGCAAGACGGTTCCCGGCAACGGATCGATGCGGAACGGCTGATCGTGGAGCTCCACGCCGTCGAGCGCGTGCACCGACACGATGAGCTCGACAC
>JAGQRC010000158.1 GCA_020425835.1 Planctomycetota bacterium
TCTACGCCGGGTGACGCCGAGAACCGGCGTCGCGACGGTCGCGCGCATCAACGAGACAGCGTGCGCTCGACGTAGCGAGTCACCGCCTCGCGCACCGACGGATGACGCCAACCGGCCGCGACGTCGTCGAACGACGCGGAGCGCGCCCGTGCGATCAACGGACGTCGCCAGTCGACCTTGAACAGCCGATACGCCGGGGCTGGAATCGTCGCGAGCTCCGTGGCGACCTCGATCGCTCGTGCCTCGACCTGGGGTGCGGGCAACACCTCGTCGGCGAAGCCGCTCGACACGGCCTCGGCACCCTGCACCAGCTGGCCGCGAATCACGATCTCGCGAAAGCGCGGTGCGGGAACCGATGCGCGCACGATCTCCATCGCGAACGGGGGAAACGGGACGCCGACCTGGAGCTCCGGAACGCCGACCTTCGCCGTTTCCGCCAACACGCGGTAGTCGGCCGCGCAAGCGAGCACTCCTCCACCCGCAATGCTGTGACCGTTGATCGCGGCCACCAGCGGACACGGAAGGGTGATACACGCCTCGAACATCTCCTCGAGCGGAGGGAGGAAGTCGAAGAGGTAGTCGGTCGACTCCTCGGTCAGGCGAACCAGATCGACACCGGCCGAGAAGATGCGACCGCGACCGGTCAGCACGATGGCGCGAACCGCGTCGGTGGCCGCGAGCTCTTTCAGAGTCTTCGTCAACCCGCGGCAGAACTCGACGTCGATCGCATTGGCCTTGCCGTGGGCGAGTCGGACGAGTCGGAGCGAACCGAGGCTCTCCACCTCGACACCGAAATCACGGTCAGCGGATGTCATCCTGTGAACCTCCTGGGGTCGGACCGGGGTAGAGCGGATTGATCCACTCGGTGGGCCGGTCGATGAACGTGAACAGCGCGTCGAGGGAGTCGCAGACGGTGAACATCCCTCGGAATCCATCCCCGAGGAACCCGCCCGTGTGGAACCGCTCGATCTGCTCGACGAGCGGGTCGAAGAAGCCACGCCAGTTGACGAACGCGATCGGCTTCGCGTGCAGACCGAGCCGCTTCAGAGAGAGGCACTCGGCGATCTCCTCGAGCGTTCCGGTCCCCCCCGGCAAGCAGACGACGACATCCGCGCTCCCGAGCATCCGGAGCTTCCGCTCCTGCATCGTCTCCGTGGTGATCGTCTCGCCGATGTGCGGGTGATTCCACTCTCGCTCCATCATGAACCTCGGGATCACCCCGAGGACCTCTCCACCGCCCGACAGCGCGCCGTCGGCGAGTCGACCCATGCATCCCGTCGACCCTGCGCCGTACACGAGCTTCATCCGGGATCGAGCGAGCCGTCGGCCCAACTCGTGGGCGAGGTCGAGGAGCTCCGCATCGATGTCCGGACTCGACGCGCAGTAGACACAGACCGTCGGCGCCGGTCGGCTCACTTCCGCGTCACCGTCCATGGGGACTCCTCGCCCGAAAAAGGTGTGGTCTCGATCGAGTGAAGCGAGTCAGAGTGAAGACCTGTCGATCCCGTGGCAAGGCCGAATCCCGGGGTTGTGCTCGCAAGGTCTCCCTCTCAGAATCGGCGGCTCGGTCCCGGTCCTGCCGGTGCTCACCTCTCGCGTTCCGCCTGCGAAGGAAGGTCGACCGTGTTGCTACTCCGGATCGCCGCGTTGCTCGCCCTGGGCTCGACCCCGCCGCTCATTCCGGTTCAGACGACACCTCCCGACGAGCCGGGACCCGCGCCCCTCTGCGCGAAGTTCTACCCGACATCTCGGACGATCTCCGAGCTCCGGTCCCCGCGCGCCGCGTGCTTCGACGATCACGGCCAACTCTACGTCCTGGAGCGAGGCGCCGACCGCGTTCGAGTGATCCGAACCGACAGCGGAGCGACGCTGCGCAGCTTCGGTGGGCCCGGTGACATGCCGTCTCGCTTCCACGATCCGCGCGACATCGCCTGGTCCACGGGCGCGATCGCCATCGCGGACGCCGGGAACCAGCGCGTCCAGATCTTCGCGGAGGACGGCTCGTTCCGCTCCATGATCGGGGGCGATCCGGAAGGTCCCCGGTTCATCCAGCCCGTCGGGATCGGGATCGACTCCAAGCGCGTCGCGGTCGCCGATCGCGGGCGGCACGAGGTCCTCGTCTTCGATCTGCAAGGTCATCACGAGCGAACGCTCGGGGGGTACGGGTTCGACGAGGGGCATCTGCTCGCTCCGGAGGACGTCGCGATCGACTCCGCCGGTTGGTTCCATGTCTGCGATACCGGTAACCATCGCCTGGTGACGTACGACGAGAATGGGACGTTCGTGCGCGAGGTCGGCCGGGGACCGAGCCCCGCCGACGAGTTCTTCGATCGGCCGTCCGGCGTGCTGTGCTACCGCGACCACCTGTACGTCTCCGACACTCGAAACCACCGAATCCAACTCCTGGATCTCCAGGGGCGCTTCATCGCGCGTTGGGGCCAACACGCCATCCGCCCGCACGACGGTCGAGGTCGACTCCACTACCCCACCGCGGTCGCGATCGATCTCCGTGAGGAGTTCTCCGGCGATCGAACCCTCGCGGTCGTGTGCGAGCCCTTCGAGGATCGCCTGCAGCTCTTCACCGGCTCGCCGGATCCCGAGGCCCCACAGCCGTTCTTCGTGCCCGGTCTCGGCAGCGACCTGCACTTCGGTCAACGCGGATCGATCCGCGGAAGCTTGGCGGCGGTGGTCACCGAGGGAGAATCGGCAGTGGCGATCTACGACATCCGCCACGAGCAACCGCTACGACTCCACTCGCTCGGTCGACTCGGTCGAGGCCCCGGGTCGTTCCTCGGCCCCAGTGACGTTCTGATGGCTCCCGCGAAACGGATCTACGTCTGCGACCCGCTGGCGCGGAAGATCGAGGTCTACGAACACGAGTGGAGCCGCGAGGACGAAGTGCGCATTCGTCCTCGCCTGACCAAGTTGGTTCGCTCGATCGACACCGCCGCGATCCAGTCCCGAACGAAGGCCCTGGCGGAGCTCCCTCCCTTGGAGTTCGACAACATCGAACTCGGGCCCGACGACGGGCTCTACCTGATGGACACGCGACTCGGGATCATCGTCTCGTTCGGAGCGGACTTCGAGTATCGACGCCGCTTCGGCGGTCTCGGTTCCGCCAACGGGCAATTCCGTGTGCCGACCGACTTCTGCTACTCGCCGGAACAGGACCTCCTGTACGTGGTCGATTCGGGCAACGCACGGGTTCAACTGTTCCGCGCCGATGGTGAGGTCCTCGCGACGATCGGCGGTCGAGGGACGGACTCGGGGCAGTTCGTTCGACCGTTCGGTGTCGCCGCGGGTCCGAATGGGTCCTTCTTCGTCACGGACGCGGCGCTGCATCGAGTCCAGTGCTTCTCCGGGGGGCGCGTCGCGGCGGTGTGGGGCAACGGTGAGGCCAAGGGCGACGCACTGAGCCCTCTGGACCGGTTGGACCCATCCTGCCTCTACAAGCCGGCCGGAATCTCTACCTGTCCCCCATCGACGGATGTCCTCGTCATGGACTGGGGACACCACCGCGCACAACTCTCGGACGGCTCGGGATCGGGGGACTTCCGAGTCTTCGGATCTCCGTTCTTCCTCCAGATCCTCCCGCGCTGAGCCTCCATTGCGTTGCCGTAAGATGTTGCGAGGCTGGCTGTCGCATGCGGAGGGCGCCCCCCGCCGATCCGACCGCGACCCTCGACTTTCCCGAGATCGCCAAGACCGCCGCCTTCCGTCACGACACGGACACTGATACACCTGGTGATCTGACTCTCGCCGCACGCTGGACGCGTCCCCTCGGACCGCGAGACTTCGCCGCATCCGCCGTCGGAGAACGCTGCGAGAGCGGGAGGTCGGGTGCGGACGTACGTCGAGTGTGCGCCCGTGAGGAGTCGTCCCTGGGGTAGGGAGAACGAGACCGATGCGCAGAGGACGTGGACTCTTTGGGGCGATTACGCTGACGCTGATCGCCGGAGCGGCGATCGGACATCAAGGCGATCCGAAGCTGCTGTCCATTCAACCGCCGTTCGGCGGGACGGGCTACACAGCAGGCGCCGGCGCGGGGCAGTCCCTTCCGATCTTCCCGGTGGGTGGTGGCATTTCCCTCGACGCGTGGCTGACCGCGACGGATCTCGGCTTCCCCGGCCAACACTGCAACGACTGCTGGGGCTACGTCTCGCCGTCCGGGCGCGAGTACGCGCTGATCGGCACGACCACGGCGACGGTCTTCGTCGAGGTCACCACTCCGAGCCAACCGGTCGTGGTGGGGTCGATCACCGGTGGGTCCCACATCAATCGGGACATGAAGGTGTTCGGCCACTACGCCTACTCGGTGACCGAGGCGGAGAGCACCCCGGGACAGGTGCAATCGGGTATTCAGGTCATCGACCTGAGCGCGATCGACTCGGGCACGGTGACCCTCGCCTACACTGCGTTCTCCGCGGTCAAGCCCGACACCCACAACATCGCGCTCGATACCACGAGCGGCTTCCTCTACCGCTGTGGCGGCGACACCGACTACGGCCTGCGGATCTACGATCTGAACCCGGACCCGGTGCACCCGACCTACGTCAGCTCGTGGCACGTTCGCTACGTTCACGACGCGTGCGTGGTCACCAAACCCGATGGCCAGGAGATCGCGTTCTGCTGCACCAACCACGACGGATCCTGGCCGGGTGGGGAACCCCGGCTGACCATCCTCGACGTCACCGACAAACTGAACATCATCACCCTCAGCGACACCTCGTACCCCAACGGCCGGTTCGCCCACCAGGCCTGGCCGACGCCCGATCTGCAGTATCTCTATCTGACGGACGAGGGCGACGAGCTCCCCCGCTTCTCCCCAGGCACCAAGATCCGGATCTTCAACATCTCGAGCCTGACGAGCCCACAGTACGTCGGTGAACTCACCAATGGGTCGACCGCCGTCGACCACAACGTCTTCGTCAAGGGCAACAAGATCTACGCGGCCAACTACCGGAGCGGCTTGCGCATCTTCAACGCCTCGAACCCCGCGAACCCGGTCGAGACCAAGTACTACGACACCTATCCCGCCGACGACGACCCCCTCTGGAACGGTCTCTGGGGGGTCTACCCCTTCCTCCCGAGCGGAACGATCATCGCCAGCGACATGGAGCGAGGGCTGTTCATTCTCCACGAGTGAGCACGGGTCGCCCGTAACACTGTGCCACCCCTGACCGCGCCGGATCCACCAGGGGCGCGCGCTGCGTTCTCAGCAACGAGAAACCCCGTCGGCACTTGGCTCGGCCCGTTGAACGCGCGGGTGGCGAGCCGTACCCTGGATCATTCCAACCCCGGTCCGAATCCCGCCCAGCGACACGCGGCGGAGACCGGGTCGCCGTTCTTCGGCGCCGCTGATCCTGGGCTCCGAGTGGGAAGACTGGTTTCGATGCTGCGACTCGCTCCGGTTGTCGCCGTGGCTCTCGTGCTGACCATCCCTCAGGTCACCAACGGCCACGAGGGCGATCCCAAACTCCTCAGTCGCCAAGCGCCCTACTCCGGGCCGGGCTACCGTGCCGTTGCCTTCGGGGCCCCGCCGATGAGTTTTCCGTCGAGCGACATGACCCTTCTCTCCTGGGTCACCCTGACCGAGCTCGGCACGGGCCTCGAGAACGCCAACGACTGCTGGGGCTACGTTTCGGGATCAGGGCGCGAGTACGCGATCATCGGCACCTCGGACGGAACGACGGTCGTCGAGGTCACGACGCCGGCCGATCCGGTCATCGTGGGCACGATCGGCGGCGTGGAGAGTCTCTGGCGCGACATCAAGGTCTACGGGAACCACGCCTACTCGGTGACAGAGGGTGCGGGCGGGATCCAGGTGATCGACCTCTCGGGCGTCGACGCCGGGAACGTCACTCTCGTGGCGACCATCGACGCATCCGCCGCTGAGCCCCGCACCCACAACGTCGCGATCGACACCGAGAGCGGGTTCCTCTATCGCTGCGGCGGCGGGACCATGGGACTGCGGATCTACGATCTCGCCGACCCGACGAACCCGACCTTCGTCGGCAGCTGGTCGAATCGATACGTGCACGACGCCTGTGTCGTCACCTATCCCGCGGGCTCCGCCTACGCGGGACAGCAGATCGCCTTCTGCTGCGCCGGCTTCAACGGCGGCTACTCGCAGACCGGCCTCACCATCCTGGACGTCACCGACAAAGCCAACGTCATCGAGCTCGCCCACTTGGAGTACCCCGACGCGGTGTACAGCCATCAAGCGTGGCCGTCGGGAGACCTGCAGTACCTCTACTTGAACGACGAGCTCGACGAGTACAGCGCGTCGACCCCCACGACGACGCGGATCATCGACATCGCCGATCTGGCGAGCCCGTTCGTGGCCTCGACCTACACCAATGGCTCGACGGCAGTCGATCACAACATGTACACGCTGGGGAACCTGATCTTCGCGTCGAACTATCGCAGCGGACTCCGCGTCTTCGACGCCACCGATCCGCTGAACCCGAACGAGATCGCCTACTTCGACACTTACCCCACGGACGATGATCCCCAGTTCAACGGGCTGTGGAGCGTCTATCCCTACCTCCCGAGCGGAACGATCGTCGCCAGCGACATCGAGAAGGGACTGTTCGTCCTCCGGCTCGGCGATCGGCCGCTGCAATTCGACTACCCTCAGGGGCCGCCCACCGCCTTCCTCGCGGGCGGGGGAACCTCGATCCAGGTCGAGGTCAGTGCGAATCCGGGCGAGGCGTTGGCCGCGGGCTCGGTGATGTTCCATCACCGGATCGCCGGTGGCAGCTACATGGTCACGCCCATGGCGGAGACCGCTCCGGATCTGTTCGAGGCACAGCTCCCCGCCCTCCCGTGCGGCGAGACCCTCGAGTACTTCGTCTCCGCGATGACGGTGGGCGGTGCAGTGCCGACCGATCCGGCGACCGGCGACCTCGATCCGAACATCGGTTTCGTCACGGAGTACGAATCGACCGATGTCGAGAGCATGGAGAGCGGTGCGCCGGGCTGGCTGTCCGGAGCAGCGGGCGACGATGCGACGGCCGGCCTCTGGACGTTGGTCGACCCGAACGGCACGCCGGCTCAGCCCGAGGACGACCACACGTCGACCGGAACGCAGTGCTGGGTGACCGGTCAGGGCTCCGCCGGCGGTTCGATCGGCGTCGCCGACGTGGACGACGGGACCACGACCCTACTGAGTCCCTACTTCGACCTCTCGGGCGACGACGGCGCGGCGTTCGAATTCTGGTACTGGTACTTGAACGACCTGGGCAGCGCCTTCGATGACTTCTTCGCGATCGACCTCACCAACAATGGCGTGAACTGGATCAACGTGGTGACCCGGTTCACGCCGACCGGTGGTTGGCAGCGCGTCGTCGTCCGCGTCGATGACCATCTTCCGCTCACCTCGACGGTCCGCCTGCGCTTCGTCGCCGCGGACCTCGGTTCGGGCTCGATCGTCGAGGCGGCGGTCGACGACTTCACCGTCCA
>JAGQRC010000159.1 GCA_020425835.1 Planctomycetota bacterium
TCGCCAAGCGGCTGATGCGACGCGCGAATGACCTGGAGACGATGGCGACCTACGCGAAGGCACACTTCGCGTGTTGGCTCGGCCGGCGGGGCGCTCGGCGATCCGACTCCCTACGACCCTCGGCGCGGTCTCCGGTCGAGTTCCGAGAACGTCGTCCGACGGCCCGATAGGCGTTCAAGCCGCTCCGTCATCCGGTCGATAGCAGTCGGTCGAACGAGTGCTTCCGAGCGATCGTCACGGGAGGCGAGGACCCCTGCGCATGCTCTCCGACCGAACGCCCTTGTGGCCGATCCTGACCGTGGTCGCCATCGGCTTCTTCACCGTGTCGGTGATCGCTCGCATGGAAGTCCCGGCGGCGCAGGACGAGCTCTGTTGGTTGGGAGCGGTCGACACCTGGCACGACACCGGCGTCGCGTGGGACGTCTACAACCCGGGCCACCGCATCGCGTACTCGCCGCACCTGTACCTCGGAGCGCTCGAGTTGTCGTACTCGTTCTTCTCGCCCGGACTCGTCGCCGCACGCGTTCCGGGACTCCTGGCCGGAGTCGCGACGCTGCTGCTCGCGTTCGTCTGCGCCCGACGCTGCGCCGCGGGTGACGCCGCTCGCCGCACTCGCTTCGCGACGCTCGCCGTCCTGATCTGTGCGAGCACACCGGTGCTGGTCCAGGCGTGCGCGATCATCGACATCGACAACACGATCCTCGTTCCGATCCTCCTCGCCCTGGTCTTCGCCGTGGAACGGCTCATCGAGCGCCCCACTCCGCGTCGAGCGGGGCTCACCGTCGCGTTGATGGCGCTCGCCCTCTGGGGCCGAGTCACGACTCCCGTCATCCTGGTTCCGCTGTTCGTCTGCGCCTCGTTCTTCGCGAAGGATCGGCGGGCGCGTTGGAGTGTCCCCCTCTCCGTACTCGGAGGCGTCGGACTGTTCTTCGCGACCTGGTCCCTCTACTGCGCGCTCACCGAGACACCGTTCTCGGGACCGTTCCTCTACACCTGGGCGGCTTTCGCGGATCGTGCGGCCGGTGGCGGGTCACGAGCCGGAATCGCGGTGCTCGTCGCCAACGGGATGCACCTGGTCCTCTGGGTGGGGGGAGTTCTCCTCGCACTCCTGTTCGCGGCGATCGGCCTGCGCGCCGTGGAGTTCGCACGTCGACGCGAGCTCGAGCGGGGGGATCTCTTCGCGCTCTCCGGCGCCGCGATCGTCCTCGGCTACTCCGTCGTCGGCGGGACACCCTTCGGGTTCCCCAAGTACCACTGCCCCGGGTTCCCGTTGCTCGCGGTCGCCGCGGTCGCGCACTTCTCGCGATGGGATCCGCGGCTGGGTGCGCTGGGACCCGCGCGATGGCTGGGGGTGATCATCGCGAGCGCCGCCGTCCAGTCCTGGATCGTCGGAGACCTCCTGTACCTCGTCCGGGTCACGTTGCGGGAGGCACGCGCGTGGACCACCGGGGATGCTCGCTCGGTGCTCGTCGCGTTGGGGTGGGCGATCGGTTGGGCGTTCGTGGCTCGCGTGGTGATCCTCGCGTTGATCTCGGTCTCGAGGCGCCGGGAGTGGGGGACCGCGTTGCTCGCGATCGCGCTCGGCAGTGGCCTCGGTTCCGTCGCGATGCAGAACCGAGCGGAGGGCAGCACCGGCTACAGCTACGGCACGGTGGGGACGGCGGAGGTCGCGGAGCGGATCCAGACCGCGACCGGAGCCGCGGATCGCGTCATCGCGCCGGCCGAGGTTCTCTACCTGCTCCCCCGCGAGCGTCGCGATTTCGTGCCGAACGAGCTCTGGGCCGATGCGGAGCGACTTGCGGCGGAGCTCGCGTCGCCGACGACGGGAGCGTTCGCCGTCAGTATCGGCACGAACACCGTCGCACAACTCCAGACGAGCGCCACCGCTTCATCCGTCCAGAGCGTCCTGTCCCGAGAGTACGTGCAGCAGAACGTCGGATCGTTTCGGCTCTGGCTGCGTCGAGCCGAGCGTCGCGGAGCCGCCGTGACCCGTGAAGGAGCACCGAAGTGAGCAGCGTCAGCGGTTCCACCGATCCCCGACTCAGCATCGTGATTCCGGTCTACAACGAGGAAGCGACCCTCGAGTCGATCATCGATCGCATCGAAACCGTGGACTTCCCGGTCTCCACGGAGATCGTCGCGGTCGATGATGGTTCGCACGACGGATCGCGCCTCATTCTCGAGGCGCTCCACGCCAGCGGCCGCATCGATCGGATCGGGCTGCACGACGGGAATCGCGGGAAGGGGGCGGCGATCCAGACCGCGCTCCAATTGGCGCGGGGGGAGTGGGTCGTGATCCAGGACGCGGATCTCGAGTACGACCCCCACGAGATCCCCCGACTTCTCCAGCCAGTTCTCGACGGCAAGGCGGAAGTGGTCTACGGGTCCCGGTTCGCCGGCTCCGGGCCGCACCGCGTGCTCTACTTCTGGCACTTCGTCGCGAACCGCTTCCTCACGCTGGTCTCCAACATGTTCACCAATCTGAACCTGACCGACATGGAGACCTGCTACAAGCTCTTCGCTCGCGAGCTCCTCGAGGGAGTGGAGCTCCAGGAACGACGCTTCGGCGTCGAGCCGGAGCTCACCGCGCTGTTCGCGGCCGCCCCCGGAGCGCGGATCTACGAAGTGGGGATCTCCTACTCCGGTCGCACGTATGCCGAAGGCAAGAAGATCGGTTGGCGCGACGGTGTCGCCGCGCTGATGTGCATCATCCGTTACAACCTCTTCCGACGTCGGCCGCACGCCGCCTCCGCGCGACGGCGAGAGCGCCAGCCCGCCTGACCCGCGCCGATTCTTCGCTTCTCCCGACGACGGACAGCGCTACTTCGAGTGCGCGCCCGGCCGGACGAAGTCCTCGATGTCGGTCGAGACGAAGTCGCCGAAGAAGGTCAGATAGGTCATGTTCGTGAAGTGCCGCGTGGCTTGGACATCGGGGATGGTCTGGAGCAGTCGGCCTTGCGCGGTCCACACCAGCAGCGCCAGCCGCGCGCGACCGATCTGGGTCGTCGACTTGTACAGCGACACATCCGCGAGCGGACTGGCCGACCCCGGGATGTAGATCGGGAATCCGATCAGCGTCGACTCGATGTCGGAGCCGGCGTACTCCACGGATGCCTCGAGGGTCATCGCGTCGGGGGCATCGGCGTCGGTGGTCACGACTCCGAGCTCCGCGAGTCTTCGTCGCAGACAGACCCGCACCCAGTCCAGGTCGGCGTCGGCCAAGCCGCTCAGGCGGAGCCGGTACACGGGAGCGCGATCGAGCAGCTCGAGGTCGAGCGCCGCCACCGCCGCCTTGACCGCCGCCGCGGTCACCTGTTGATCGATGGCCGTGCGGTGGGTCTGGACCTTCGCCGGGCTGAAGCAGCCCGACAACGCGAGCAGGAGCGAAGCGCACGGAAGGAGACTCGAGCGGACGAGCGCATGCAGCATCTCGGGATCACCGTTCCATAGCAGGCGTGGGAAGAGGAGGCTCGAGGGGAGCAGGTTGGGAAGAGCAGGCTTGGGGAAGAGCGGGCGCGCGATGAGGATACGGGCTCGCGCGCCAGCTCACCAGGACGCTCGGCCGACGGGACGCCGTTCGGGTCATCCGCAGATCGTGTTCTTTCCGGCGCGTTTCGCTTCGTACAGGTTCTCGTCGGCCTTGCTGACGAGGTCCACGGCGGTCATGCCGGCGCGATAGCAGGCGATGCCGATGCTCACCGTCGCTTGGATCTCCGTCTTGAGGAAGCCGAACGGCTTGTCCCCGACCATCTCTCGGATACGGGCCGCAACCGTTTGGGCGCCGTCGAGGCGGGTCTCCGGGAGGATCACTGCGAACTCGTCCCCCGCATAGCGGGCGGCGACGTCGGTCCCTCGCTTCGCAGCGCGAATGCGCCGAGCGAGGTCGCTGAGAATGCGGTCCCCGGCGAGATGGCCGAAGTGGTCGTTGATCGCCTTGAAACCGTCGAGGTCCATCAGCAGCAGCGCCAGAGGTGTTCCGTAACGACCCGCGCGCAGCACTTCGCGAGCGAGGAGCTCGTAGAAGGTCGCGTAGTTGTAGAGCGACGTCAACGAGTCGCGCGTGGCGCGCGATCCGAGCTCGATCACCGTGTGGAGATTGGAGAAGGTCTCCGCCAGGAAACGCGTGGCGATCCGCAACGCCTGGTGGTCCGAAGTCCCGCCACGCGGGATCTCTCGCTCGAGATCGGCGAGGTTGATCACCCCATGGATCTCGCCGGCCCGCACGAGCGGAAGGACGATGCACGCCGCGCCGAGCGACCGTTGGTGATCGGGCGCGAGGAGCCCTTCCTGCTCGCGGAACTCGTTCACGTCCGTCAGGAGGAGTGGCTCGCGCCGACGTGTCGCTTGGACCATCAGCGATCGCGATGGGTCGAGGAGCTGGATCTCCGGTCGGTCGTCGAGCGGGTCGTCACCCTCGGTGGAGTGGGGGAGGCAGGACGGGTTGTTCGGCGTCGTCAGCGGTGCGCCGTTCTCGCCGTCGTGCGTGGGCCCGGGCGACAGGGTCGCCGGCAGCGAGACCCGAACCGGCAGGACCGCGTCCGAGGCGGGCTGGGACGAGCCGCTCAAGCGCAACGCGCCGCGCAGATCCGCGAGGTAAATCGACCGCGCCCGAGCGGCGACGAAGTCGCCCAGAGCGTGGAGCACTCGAAGGGCGAGCGCGTCGAGGTCGGTATCGCGGGGCGAGTGTCGATGGGTGTACTCGGAGAGCTCGTCGAGGAGTCTCCACGCTGCTTTGGACAGGAGCCCCTCCGTCCCGAACGCCCAGGGTGTGGTCCCCACGCCGGCGATTGTCCCGGATCGGTTCCGCGAATGCCAGCGGCCGCCCCCCGCCGACGTGCGGGGAGTGGTCCACCGTCGATTCGTGCGGCGGTGGTGGAACGTCGAGCTCTCGACGGGCGCGCTGCCGCCGGAAGCGCGAGCACCCGACCGGAACGAGTGCTCGACCGGCAGCTCGATCCGGGGGGAGGCGGGGGCCGTGCAATTTGGGTCGTTGCCGATAGAATCCCGCTTCGTGTTTTCGACCGAGAAACCACCCGCGCACCCTGACCGATTCCGGGGAAACCGCGCGCCCTTCGGTCGACCGTCAACGGTTCGCTGTCCGACCTTCCTCTGTCGCCAGTTGCTGGCCGGGATCGCGCGATCCCTGAGTGTTCGTCCGACGCGTTCCGCCCGCGAAGGAACACCCCAATGAAAGTCTACGAGAACATCCTCGACACGATCGGCCGAACGCCGCTCGTGAGGCTCCACCGGATCGTCCAGGGGACGCAGGGCCTCTCCCTCGTGAAGGCCGAGTCGTTCAACCCCGGGGGGAGCGTCAAGGACCGGATCGGTGTGCACATGGTCGACGAGGCCGAGCGGAACGGGAAGCTCCGACCCGGCGGCACCATCGTCGAGAACACCTCCGGGAACACCGGTCTCGGCCTCGCACTGGTGGCGGCGGTCCGCGGCTACAAGGCGATCTTCACGATGCCCGACAAGGTGGCGCCGGAGAAGTCCGCGCTGCTTCGTTCCTTCGGCGCCGAGGTGATCCTCTGTCCGACCGCGGTCGAGCCGGATGATCCTCGCTCCTACTACTCGGTCGCGCGCCGACTCGCGACCGAGATCGAGAACGCGTTCTGTCCGAACCAGTACGACAACGCGATGAACCCGGACGCCCACTACCGCACCACGGGCCCGGAGATCTGGGAGGACACCGGCGGCAAGGTCACCCACTTCGTCGCCGGGATGGGGACCGGGGGAACGATCACCGGGATCGGGAAGTACCTGAAGGAGCAGAACCCCGACGTGAAGGTGATCGGCGTCGACCCGATCGGGTCGCTCTACGCCGAGTACTTCCGCACCGGTGAGATCGGCGAGGCACACACCTACAAGATCGAGGGCGTCGGCGAGGACATCATCCCTTCGACGATCGACTTCGACTACATCGACGAGGTCGTCCAGGTGACCGACCGCGACGCGTTCCGTATCGCGCGTCGCCTCGCTCGCGAGGATGCGATCTTCACCGGAAGCTCCGGGGGCATGGCGATGTGGGCCGGAATGCAGGTCGCCCAGCGTCTCGGCCCCAACGACGTGATGGTCGTGCTGATCCCGGACACCGGCGAGCGCTACCTGTCCAAGGTGTACAACGAGGACTGGCTGCGCGAGAACCAGCTGATCGATCCGGGGATCACCTACACCGCCCGCGAGATCATCGCGCGCAAGCAGAAGCCGTTCGATGTGATCATCAGCGTCGCGCCGGAGATGTCCGCTCGCGACGCGATCGCGTTGATGCGCCAGCACGACATCTCCCAACTCCCGGTGATCGAGGGGGCGGATCACGTGGTCGGTGGGCTGCGCGAGGCCGGCGTGATCGAGCTGCTGCTCCAGGGCGAGTCCGCGACCGATCGTCCGGTTCGCGAAGTGATGGACAAGCCGTTCCCGATCATCGAGGAGAGCGCCGCGGCCGAGGAGATCTACGATCTGATCTCCCACGGTGCGCCGGCGGTGTTGGTGAAGACCGCGGGGGGGTACTCCGCGATCACCAAGTGGGACCTGATCCACTCGATCAGTGGGAAGCGCTGAGCCATGGCCGACGACCGCAATCTCCGCTTCGGCACCCGGGCGATCCACGCCGGTCAGCGACCCGATCCGTCCACCGGCGCGATCATGACGCCGATCTACCAGACATCGACCTACGTCCAAGCTGCGCCGGGCCAGCACCTCGGCTACGAGTACTCGCGGACCGGGAACCCGACCCGCGCCGCCCTGGAGGCGAATCTCGCCTCGTTGGAGAGCGCAGCCCACGGCCTCTGTTTCGGCAGCGGCCTCGCGGCGACGGACGCCGTGCTCAAGCTCCTCCAGTCGGGCGACCATGTCGTCGCGGGGGATGATCTCTACGGTGGGACCTACCGCATTTTCGAGCGCGTCTACCGACCGTTCGGTCTCGACTTCACGTTCGTCGACGCATCCGACCCCGCCAACGTCGAGCGAGCGATGAAGCCGAACACCAAGCTGGTCTGGATCGAGACGCCGACCAATCCGCTGTTGAAGATCAGCGACATCGCGGCGCTGTCGGCGCTGTGCCGTCAGAAGAAGGTGCTGTCGGTCGTGGACAACACCTTCGCCACGCCTTACCTGCAACGGCCGATCGAGCTGGGCGCCGACATCGTCGTGCACTCGGCGACGAAGTACCTCGGCGGTCACTCCGACGTCGTCGGCGGGGCGGTCATCACCGATGATCCCGCGCTCCACGAACGGCTGGCGTTCATCCAGAACGCGGCGGGAGGGGTGCCGGGGCCGATGGACTGCTTCCTCGTGCTGCGCGGCACCAAGACGCTCGCGGTGCGGCTGGACCGACATCAGTCCAATGCGGCGCGCGTCGTCGAGTTCCTCACCGCCCACGCCAAGGTGGGTCGCGTCTACTACCCGGGGCTGCCGGAGCATCCCGGGCACGACATCGCGA
>JAGQRC010000160.1 GCA_020425835.1 Planctomycetota bacterium
TGAGCCGCGCCGCAACCGGAGTCGTCGACGAAGTCACTCGAAAAGGAGCGAGCCCGCGACGCGGGATGCTCCGCCAGCCCGAGCGTCCTCGTCACGGGCAGCTCGACTGCTCGCAGCCGAAGTCGCCGCCCACCACGGGCTCCGAAGTGGGATCGGGACCGCAGGCGCCCGAAGGAGCCGGCGGCGGCGGGCCCGATTGGAACTGGGCGTTCAAGTCGTAGATGGGATCGGCGAGATCGAGGGCTCCGTCGTCGTCGACGTCGTGCGCGTCGAGGCAGATCGGCGCCCCCCCGACGAACAGGAACTGCAAGTTCACGATCACGTCGGCGATGTCGCGGACGCCGTCGCCGTTGGTGTCCCCGCGGATGAAGTCCCTCGCGGCCCCGAGCCTCACGACCTGCCCGGTCGTCCCGGTGGGACCGAGGTTCGATGCGATGCAGACGTAGATCTCGCCATCCTCGTCGGTGCCGAACCCCTTCAGGAAGAACCCGAGCGGTGAGTCGGTCGAGCCGAGTCGGAACTCGAAGATGTCACTCTGCACGCCGGCGGTATCCAAGTAGAAGAGTCGTCCGCTCGGGCCGAAGTCGACGCTGAAGTCACCGAAGACGTACTTCCCGACCAGCTCCGGGAATCGCGATCCTCGGTAGACGGATCCCCCGATGACGGCGAGCCCATCCGAGTGGTCGTACTCGGCGATCGGGTCGATCAGCCCTGCATCGGGACAGGTCGGCGGGCTGACGGTCGGGTCGAACGGATCGAAGCAGTGGGCTCCCTCCCGGATCACCCAGCCGAAGTTCCCTCCGTTGACGACGACATCGATCTCCTCGAACAGTCCTTGTCCGACGTCCGCGAGGTAGAGTGTGCCGTCCGCGGCATCGAACGAGAACCGGTACGGATTCCGGAAGCCGTAGGCGTAGATCTCATCCAATCCGACGGCGCCGACGAACGGGTTGTCGGGGGGGATCGCGTAGGGCGTGCCGGAGTCGACATCGATCCGGAGGAGCGAACCGAGCGCGGTCTCGATGTTCTGTCCGTTGCCGATCGGCCCGTGGGACGGCGGCGTGTCCGCAAGGCCGTCGTTACCCCCTCCGCCGTCTCCGAGCGAAAAGTACAAGTATCCGTCAGGTCCGAAGTGGACATCCCCAGCGTTGTGATTGAACTGCGGCTCGTCGACGGCGAACAGCTCGACCTCGGACAGGGGGTCGGCAACGTTGGGATCCGCCGAGACGAGGAACTGCGAGAGCACCTCTTCGTGACAACCGGAGATGCCGCCCGGTTGGCTGCAAGGCTCGCTGGGATCCCCGACGCGCGGTCGACTGTAGCGAACGAAGAATCGGCCGTTGTTGGCATAGTCGGGATGGAACGCCATACCGAGCAGGCCCCGCTCGTCGAACGGTCCGTTGAGCGGAACGATCGCGCTCGAGAGATCGAGGAACGGGTCGGGAAGCACCTCGCCGTCGACGATGACCCAGATCTGGCCCGCCTGATCGACGACGAACAATCGGCCCGAACCGTCGCCGGCATGGGTGACGAGCAACGGCGAGGTGAATCCACCGGCCACCGGCGTCAGCGCAATGGTCAAGTCTCCCGTGGGAATCTGCGCGGCAAGAGTGCCGCCGACGAGCAATCCGCAACACAAGAAGCCAAGTCTTCGCATGTCTCCGTCCTCTCGGGTCGACCATCGACCCGGGACGGAAGGCGCACAACCGAGCTCCGCTTTCCTCGGACCTTCTCTTCTTCACGCGGTTTGGCTGCCGACGGCCGAGACGCTTGGGTCACGACGCTACGGACAACCGGTGTAGCCGGTGCAGCCCAGGACGGCTCCGGTGTCCAGTCCGCACATCACGAATGGCTCGGCCGGAGGAGGTCCGGAGGCGAAGAGGAAGTTCAGGAGTGAGAGAGGATCCGCAAGGGTCAACGTCGTGTCGTCGTCGACGTCGGCGGCGTCGATACAGCTGAGCGACTCCCCGATGAACAGGAAGCCGAGCACTCGCAACACGTCCGCGAGGTCGATCGCGCCATTGCTGTCGAGGTCACCGCGACGAAACGGACCGTCGAGGACTCCGAGGAACGTCAGCTCCCCACCGATTTGGTCCGGAACCACCGAGGCCCCGTCGACGATCAGCTGGGTCGCCACTGGTGGAGCGCCCAGGTGATCACAGAACGACAGCTCGATCGTGGTCGGCAACGCCGCGTCGTACGGGTAAGTCATGTGAAGGATCGGACCCTGGAACCCCGACGGGAGGGAGACGGCGCCGGTGAAACTGAGCACTGCTCCACACGTGACCCCCGAACCCCCGACCGGGTCCTCGTCGACCAGGAAGATCTCCGGACCGAGCGCTTGGATCTCGTCGCTGGGGAACATGGCGATCAACTCCAGGAACGGCCAGTCCCAACAGACCCCCATCCAGAATCCGGTGACTTCGCCGGGCCCCAAGTGCTCGAGCACGATGGTCGCCGTCCCGATCTCGCCGGGAGACACGGCCTCGCCTTCGATTCGAAGCGTCGAGGGGCCTGCGACCGCGTCGAGACAGACGAGGAGCAGGAGGGGTGTCAGGTGTCGAGTCGCGCGGGGCATGACCAGCCTCCTACCGTAGCATCGAAAGGAACCACAGAACCCCGAAGGCGCCAACGGCGTCCGAGACTTACTCCGGATCTGGAGATTCGTCGGAAGTCGGCTCCGAGCCCAACCTCGAGCGTACCGCCTCGGCGTCCGACCGTTGGCCGTTTTCCTCGAGCGCTACCGCCCACTCGCCCAAGAGGGACTGGAGATCCCGCCGAGCCCTCGGTGTCGACCCGAACTCGAGGGTGTCTCGGAGGATCGACTCGGCCCGACCGTACAACTGATCGGCTCGGGCGGGCTCACCGCGACGGCGCGCGTGGCGACCCGCATACCAGTAACCCAGGGCGCAGAACCTGCCGTACGGGGCGTTCTCGGGGTCCCTCGCGCGGAGCTCATCCCCGAGGGCGCACGCTCGCTCGAACTCATTCGTGGCGTCGTCGAGCTGTCCATCCTCGTCGAGGAGACAGGCGCGACGAAACGCGACCAGCCAGTCGTCGCGGACGATGCGGTGGTTCCCTGGGTCCTCGCGGCGTCGTTCCTGGATCAGCTCCTGCGCCTGGAGGTAGAGCGCCAGGGCTGCATCGGTGTCGCCCAGCCGGCTGCGGAGATAGCCCTGGTTCAGGAAGCAGAGGCTGAGTTCGCGCTGAGCGTCGGCGTCGGATGGGTCGGCCTCCCGGATTCGCACCGCGATGTCGGTCGCCGTCAGACACTCCTCGAGTGCCCGAGCATGGTCGCCTTGGTTCATCCGGATCCGCACGACACGGTTGAGCGCGATCCCGTAGTCCCTCGACCAGCGAACGTTCGAGCGATCGGTCTCGGCGAGCGCACCGAGGAGGTCCACCGCAATCGAGTAGTCCTCGAGCGCATGCTCCGTATCGCCCAGCTCCGCTCGAGCGTCTCCGCGACTCAAGTGGGCGACCGCGACCGCACGCCGAACGGCTTCGTCGGACTCCGACCGGATGGGCTCGAGGAGAGCCAACGCGCGGTCGAACTCGTCGCGGGCCCCTCGCGCGTCGCCGGAGAGCAGCCGGACATTGCCGAGGCGATGGTGGCTTCGCGAGAGATCGCGGTCGAGCGCCTCGCTCGGTCCATCCCGCTCGAGACGAGCCCGGCGAAGCTCGTAGGCACGAACGTGATGAGCGCGCGCCGCCTCCGTCTCGCCGACGTGCGCGAGCACCTCTCCGATCTTGTCGTGGAGAAGTGCGAGATCGAACTCGCGCACCGCCGCGAGATCCTCGACCTCGGGACGCGCGGGGATCGAGTCGGCCTTTCCATAGCTCTCGAGCGCGCCTTGTGAATCTCCGAGGTTCGCCTGCACCGGGTTGCCCTGGACGTCGCCCACCTTCACGTAGGCGACGGCGAGCTCGTAGCAGAGGTCCGGGTCGTCCCCGGCCTCCGCGAGCAAGGTATCGAGATAGTCGAGCGCATAGGTCGCCAACAGCCGGCGGGCGCGGGTGACCCCGGGACGCTGCTCGATCAGATCGTAGAAATCGAACAGCATCACGTGGACCAGGGAGTGGAGCTCCTCGAAGCGGCGCTCGGCCTTTCCTCGCGCGACATCGGCCAAATCCTTCGCTCGCTCGGTCTCGAACCACTGGTAGCTCGTGAAGACGAGGGAGATCGTCAGTGTGATGAGGATCGCCACCGCGGCGATCAGCGCTCGCGAGTGGCGCCGAGCGAAACGGCTCAGCAGGTACGCGCGCGTCTGCGGGCGCGCACTGACGGGCCGGCCCTCGAGGTAGGCCCGGAGGTCTCGCGTCAGCTCTCGGACCGATCCGTACCGATCCTGCGCGTCCTTGCGCAGAGCTTTCACGATGATCGCGTCCAGGTCTCCCCGCAGCCGCCGGTCACCAACTCGTTCGCTGGGCAACGGCACCGGAGTCTCGCAGATCGTCTTCCTCGCATCGGTACCGGGATCGAAGTCGAACGGTCCGCGACCACAGATCAGCCGATAGAGAACCAGCCCGAGCGAGTAGAGGTCCGACGCCGTGGTGACCCGATCACCACGGACCTGCTCCGGGCTCGCCCAGGCCAACGAGAGCGGACCGGGCTCGCCGGTGTCCGACTCGGCACCCCTCTCGATCGGCTGCAGGCTCCGAGCGATGCCGAAGTCGACGAGCTTGGGATGACCCTGTTCCGTAATGAGGATGTTGGCCGGCTTGAGATCGCTGTGCACGACGAGGTTCTGGTGAGCGAACTCCACGGCTTCACACACACGAAGGAAGAGGTCGAGGCGGGTCGACCCATCGAGCTCTCGCCGATCCGCCCACTCGTCGATGGGCATGCCATCGATCAACTCCATGACGAGGTAGGGAGTCCCGTCGTCGGTCGCTCCACCGTCGAGGATGGTCGCGATGCCGGGGTGCCTCAGTGCAGCGAGGATCTGTCGCTCGCTCTTGAACCGATCGAGGAAGTCGCGAGAGAAGGGGTCGGTGACGACCTTGATCGCGACCGCCTGATCGAAATCCGCTCCGACGCGGTGAGCCCGGTAGACACGGCTCATACCGCCGCGGCCGATCAGACCGTCGACCGCGTAGCCCGAGACCCGAGGGAGCGGGTCGCCCTCGTCGGCGCGCTCGTGATAGTCGACCGCGGCCTCCGCGATGACGCCCGAGAGCTCGTGGTCCGACCGAGCGTGGAAGGTGAGGAGAGACTCGACCTCGGCGGCGAGATCGGGATCGGCCGTGGATCGCTGGTCCAGGCGTCGACGCCGCTCATCGCTCGAGAGCGGCAGCAACTCCTCGAACAGCGTCTGTGCCGCGTGCCACCGATCGATTCCGTCCGCGGGTCGGGAGCCGTCGTCCACGGATCAGCCTACTCCGGCCACCCGGCGCAAGAGCCACGCCTGAGCGAACTGACACTCGGACCAGACCTTCTTCGGTTTCATGCCACGAACGGAGGCGATCTCTTCGAGCGTCAATCCGCCGAAGTACCGAAGCTCGATGATCTCCGCCTTCGCGGCATCGTGACGAGCGAGCTCGTTGAGGGCCTCTTCGAGATCGAGCAGGTCGAGCAGCGAATCCGTTCCGGAACGCGCCTCCAACGACGGATCGAGCTGGATCCTCCGGGATTGACCTCCACGCTTCTCCGCCCCGTGCTTTCGGGCGTGGTCGACGAGGATGCGACGCATCAGCTTGGAGGCCATGGAGAAGAAGTGGGTTCGGTCCCGCCAACGGACGCGGCGGTTGTCGGTGAGCTTGATGAACGCTTCGTTGACGAGCGCCGTCGCCTGGAGGGTATGCGCGACGCGCTCCCCGTACATGTGCCGCTCGGCGATACGCTTGAGCTCTTGGTGCACGATGGGGACGAGCTCGGCGAGAGCTTCCTCTCGACCCGAGCGCCACTCCACGAGAAGTCGAGTGACATCGGGGGACTGGCCCAGCTCGCTCACGTCGCGCCTCTCGGTGTTTGACCGGACTCTCGGTGTTTGACCGGAATCTCAGTGTTGACCGGAATGTCGGTGTTGGCCGGAGTGAAACTCGTCGTCCCGGGTGCCTCCTCCGGGACTCGCCGTCCGGGCTCGCCGATCAGCGATTGTACCCGCTCGACGTCCACCCCGCGGTGCGGAGACACGAATCGTCGTGCCGTGTCCGACGGGCACGACTCTGGGCCGGATCCGTCGTGAGGGGATGATCAGAGGTCGTCGGCTTGGCGACTCGAGGTGAGGACGGGCAACTCGATCACGAAGCGGGCACCGTCTCCGAGCTTGGAGTCGACGGAGATCCGTCCGCCGTGCTCCTGGACGATGCGGTAGCTCACGGAGAGTCCGAGCCCCGTGCCCTGCCCAGGGTCCTTGGTCGTGAAGAACGGGTCGAACACGCGGCTCGCGGTCTCCGGGCTCATTCCGGGTCCGTTGTCCTCGACGATGACGCGAATCGTCGGCCCGAGGTCGGAGTCGGTCGCCTCGGTGCGAACCTCGAGTCGTTTCGTTCGCGTGGGCGGCAGAGTGTTCAACGCGTCGAGCGAGTTCAACCCGAGGTTCATGAAGACCTGGGACAGTTCGTCGGGAACGGCGAAGGTCAGAGGGAGATCGGGGTCGAGATCGACATCGATCTGGACTCCCTTCGCGCGCTTGTCGTACTGCAAGATGCCCACACCGGTCTCGATCGCTGCGTTGATCGAGCAGCTCACGCGGTCCGGGCTCATCGGTCGACCGAGTTGCGAGATCTGTCGCGTGATTCCCACGAGACGAGTGATGTGCTGCTCGATCAGATCGAGCTTCTTGGTCACCGCCTCCTCCGAGATCTTCCGACGCAGGTTCTGGACGACCGCGGAGATCGACGACAGGGGGTTGCCGATCTCATGGGCGATCCCGGACGCGAGCTGACCGACGACCGCAAGTTTTTCCTGCTGACGGATCTGGTTCTGGAGGCGGTACTCGTCGGAGAGGTCCCGAACGATGCCGGCGAACAGGCGACCGCGGTCTGTGACGACTTCGCTGACCGAGAGCCGAACCGGGAAGGTCAACCCGTCCTTGCGCTGCCCCCGGACCTCTCGCCCGAACCCGATGATGCGAGGGATCTCCGAGTCGAGGTAGCGCTCGATGTACTCGTCGTGCCGATCACTATACGGCTCGGGCATCAGGATCCCGACGTTACGACCGACGAGCTCCGGAGCGCTGTAGCCGAACATCTCCTGCGTGGCTCGGTTGATCGACTCGATCGTACCTTGCTCATCGATCACGCTGATCGCGTCCACTGCCGTGTCGAGGATGGCTCGAAGACGCGCCTGACTCGCTTTCAGCTCGCGCTCGGCGAGCTGTCGGCGCTCGAGCTCCGACGAGAGGACTTCGAGCCGCCGGTCGAGCGGCAGGTCGATCGTGTCATCGGCGATGGGAGTCGCTTGCAGGCGCAGGAGCAGAATCGGCTCGGGCTGCG
>JAGQRC010000161.1 GCA_020425835.1 Planctomycetota bacterium
GGAGGCCGTTGCCGCAGTCGAGGTCCCCGCCGTCGAAGCTCGCGTCGGGGGCATGGGTGTGGGAGGGGACGGGGTCCATCGGCGGGTCAGTAGCTGACGCAGGGGCTGCCGTCGGAGAGGAACTCGACGAGCTTCGCGCCGCCCACGACGGTGGCGCCGGAGATCAGCGCCGCTTCGTCCAGTCCTCGCTTCTTGAAGCACGGGGAGCAGACCCAGATCTTCCCTCCCGCCTCGACGAAGCCGGCCATCAGATCCGCGAGCGGGGCGAATCCCTCCTCGTGGATGTCATCGGCGTACCCCTTCTCGGCGAGCCGAACGCCCTCGATGCTCAGGAACACCAGGGTGTCGAGATCGGAGGCGACAGCGGCGTTGGCGACGACGAAGGCGACGGTCGCCTTGTCGCAGTCGTTCTTCGAGCAGGTCAGACTCACACAGAACTTCCGAGCCATGGCTCAATCCTCTCGTCTACGAATCCAGTATCGCGGCTCTCGGGCCGCGATCAGGGGGTGTCGGGTCAATCCACACCAGGCGGGAATGTCCCGGGGTGCGCCGGGGTCGGTCGCGCGCAGCTCGAGAACCTGGCGCGGGGCGAGCGCGGTCATTCTCTTCCGCAGCTCGAGAACGAGATCTCCGCAAGACATGTCGCCGGCGTCCCAATGGGCCGCGATCTCCGCCGGAGACGGTGGTTCGGACGCGAGATCGGCGAGGGACTCGCTCTCGGGACTCGGGCCCTCGTCGACTCGCTGCCCGAGTTGGGTGTCGGCCCACTCCCACGCTCGACGGTAGCACTCGTGCCGATCGATGTAGCGGCGAACGTGCGACTCGAGATCTCGCGGGTCTCGGCCGAGCCGATCGGACAAACAGGCGAGACAGCAGGGTCGATCCTTGAAACCCGCGGCGTTGTTCACGACCAATTCGCGCGCGTCGACGCGTCGGTCGCACTGATCGCATCGGCTCCCCAACAGCGACTCGAGGGTCGCCAGGAGTTCCCGCGTGACGGTTTCGTCGTCGGACATCGGAGAGGACCCCACAACGGCCCCCGCGGCATGAGCCTCGACAACGCCCGCGACGGGCGACTCGAGTCCGAGCCTCGGCGGCAGCGCAACACCGGAAGGAAGGAACGGAACGCTCTTGTCACGAAGAGGCGCGGAACCGAGGGTTCCGCGTCTCTCGCAGTCAGCCGTCCGGGCGCGGGAGCGCCGACACGGACGTGCACGCCGGAGTCCGGCGGAGCGAGGCTGGGCCGTGGAGCGAGGCTGGGCCGTGGTGGAGAGCGGGCATCATGCCGCGAGGCTAGATGCGCAGTGCAGCCGTGTCAATCCTCGGAACTCGCCGTCCTGCGAATCGGGCCTCCGGGGAGGCTGCCGCCGGGGGCGGTGGGGTGGGACGAAACCCTCGCGGCAGGGGCCACACTCTGCCGCGAAGCTCGGAGACGAGCGCGTTGCTCCTTCTCGTCACGCGATTCGTGCATAATCGGCCCGATCCGCCATGACCCCGATGCCACACCGAGCGACGAGAACGATGGAAAACCCCAGCGACGCGTTCCACTCTCCGCCCGCGACCCAGCCGATCGCCGGTCCGATGATCCCCGATGATCACCCGCTCGGATCGACGATCGGTCCGTTCCGCGTGGTCGAGAAGCTCGGGGAGGGTGGCATGGGGGTCGTGTTCCTGGCCGAGCAACAGGAGCCCGTCCGACGACACGTCGCGCTGAAGGTCATCAAGCTCGGCATGGACACCCGCCAGGTGCTCGCGCGTTTCGAGTCCGAGCGGCAAGCGCTCGCGCAGATGGACCACGCGCACATCGCTCGGGTCTACGACGCCGGGAAGACGGACGATGGTCGCCCGTACTTCGCGATGGAGCACGTCGCCGGGAACAGCATCCGATCGTTCTGCGACGAGAGCCAGCTCGGCGTCCGAGAGCGCGTCGGCCTCTTCATCGATGTGTGTCGCGCCGTTCAGCACGCACACCAGAAGGGGATCATCCACCGCGATCTCAAGCCGGCGAACATTCTGGTCAAGCTCGAGGACGAGCGGCCCGTCGTGAAGGTGATCGACTTCGGCATTGCCAAAGCGCTCCACCCGAGGGACGCGATCACGACGCTCTACACGGAGCACGGGGTCATCATCGGAACGCCGGAGTACATGAGTCCCGAACAGGCGGGGTACGGCGCGTCCGACATCGACACGCGAACCGACGTCTACTCATTGGGCGTCGTCCTCTACGAGCTCCTCACCGGTGCGCTGCCGCACGCGCCGACGAACCTCCGGCAGCAACCGCTCCCGGAGATGCAGCGCATCATTCGAGAGGTCGAGCCGACCGTTCCGAGCACCCAGTTGAGCCGCGCGGATGACGACCTCGCCCAACGCTACGACTGCGCCGATCTCGGTACGCTTCGACGCCAAGTGCGCGGCGAGTTGGACTGGATCGTGCTCCGCGCTCTCGAGAAGGACCGGTCGCGCCGATACGACACCGCGCACGAGTTGGCGACCGACCTGCGGCGATACCTCGACGACGAGCCGGTCTCCGCCTCTCCTCCGAGTCGCACCTATCGGGCGCGGAAGTTCATTCGACGACATCGCACCCCGGTGCTCGCAGGGATCGCATTCCTCCTCGTCCTGACGTCGACCCTGATCGTCACCGCCACCTTCTATCTGCAGACTCGCCTCGCCGAGGGTCGGCTGCAGAAGGAGGTCGACAAGTTCGTCGCGACTCACGAGTTCCTCGAGCGCATGCTCGCCTCCGCCGATCCCGCCCGATCGGGACGTGACGTGCGGGTCGTCGAGGTGCTCGATCGGGCAGCCGACCAGTTGGAGGGCGCCTATGCCGGTGAGCCCGAGGTGTCGATCTCGCTCCGCAACACCTTGGGGCGCACCTATCACGCGCTCGGTGTCGACGACAAGGCGCTCGCGCAGCTCGAGCTCGCGCTGTCACACGGACGCCGAGAGCTCGGCGCCGACCACCGACTGACGCTCGAGGCGCTCTCGATCCTCGCCGAGGTGCGATTGCGGCAAGGCGATTTCGCGCTGGCAGAAACGCTCTACCGAGAGGCTCTTCGAGGAACCCGGATCCACGGTCGACCGATCGACCTCGTCAACACGCTGAGCGGCCTCAGTGTCAGCCTCCGGATGCAGTCCAAGCTCGAGGAGGCCGAGCCGCGACTGCGAGAGGCGCTCGACGTCCAGCGGGAGATCGACCCGCACTCGATCGACGCCGCAGCGTTGATCCACAATCTCGGTCGGCTGGTCGAAGCTCGTGGTGAGATCGAGGAGGCGAGGACGCTGATCGCGGAGTCGCTCGACGAGTACGTCGGCCAGCTCGGCGCGCAGCATCCCGACACCTTGTTGGTGCGCCGCAACTACGGCGCGGTGCTGGAGCGCGCCGGACTCTATCGAGATGCCGAAACGCAGTACCGGGAGAGCTTGGCCGGTCAGGACATCGCTCTCGGTCCGGATCACCCCACGACGCTGACGACCGGCAACCATCTCGCGAGCGCGATCTGCCGCCAGGATCGTTGGACCGAGGCCGAGCCGATCTACCGAGACATCGTGGAGCGCGGAAGCGCCCGCCTCCCCGCAGACGACTTCTCGCTCTCGATCTTCCGGCGCGACTACGGCGGCTGCCTCACCGCCCTGGGCCGGTTCGAAGAGGCGGAGGCTCAGCTCCTCCCCGCGACGGCTCGGCTCGCCGCGAAGGTCGGCGAGACGCACCTCGCCACCCGCAACGCCTACGAGAAGCTCATCCGACTCTACGAACGCTGGGACCGGGAGAGCGACGCGGCCAAGTGGCGAGATCGGCTCGGCGCTCCCGAGTCCTGATCGATCAGACCGTCGCGGGCAGAGTCCGGATGAAGTCGAGGAGATCGGGAAGACGCCACGGCTTCTCGATGACGCCCTCCGAACCGACGCGCTCGAGGATCTCCGCCGGGAACCGATGGGGAGCCTCGGTCGAGATCAGGATCTCCAGTGTCGGGTGAGATGACTTCAGCGCGGCGAGCGTCGCGATCTCCGGCTCCCGCGGCGAGTCCATGCTGATGATCAGTCGACAGACGTCGCCATGGCTCGACATCAGGGACCTGGCCGCCTCGAGCGTTCGCGCGGGGTACGCCTCGTAACCCAACGACCGCAGCAGAGCGACTCGGCTCGCCAACAGGCTCGGATCATCGTCGACGAGCAGGATTCCGCTCGGATCCGATTCCTCCAACGTCGATGACCGGGGAGCGAGCAATCCCTCACGGCAAGGAAGGAAGACCTCGAACCGGGTGCCGTTCTCCGGCTCGCCGAGACGAATCTCGCCGCCCGCTTCCTCGACGATGCGCGCCACTTCCCCCAACCCGACCCCACGCCCCGCCTCGCCCTTCGTGCTGAAGTGCGGTTCGAAGATCCGCTCCCGAATCTCCGGGTCGACTCCGTCCCCGGCATCCCAGACCGAGATCTTCGTGCAGAACGATCCCCACACGTCGGCGTCCGCGTCCCGAGGGGGAGCGCTCTTCTCGATCCGGAGCACGACGCGACCACTGCCCGACTGAGCCTCCACGGCATTCTCGAGCAGGTTCATCACGAGCCGCTCGAGCGAGCCGAGTCCGATCCTCACCGCGGAGTTCTCGTGCTCGTTGAAGTAGTCGAAGCGGAATCCCGGAGGGAGCGACCGCCGATACATGTCGACGAGCGGCTCGAGAACGCGGTGGACCTGGACGTGTGAGTCGTCGGGTTGAATCTCCGTCCCCAGGATCAAGATCCGTCGGGCCAATCGGCTCGCTCGATGAGCGGCCGAGCGGATCGCATCCAGCGGTTCCGCCACATCGCGTCCACGCTCGAAGTCGACACTCGCGACATGACTGCAGTTGACGATCACCCCCAGAAGGTTGTTGAGGTCGTGCACGATCCCCTCGGCCAATCGACCGATGTACTGATAGCGACACGCGGTTTCGTTCGACTCTGGACTCGGCACCTCTGCGCCCATGCGACCTCCCAGCGCTCGACGAGCAGGCCACGTGTTAGAGGAGATTCCGCGCGTATGCAACCTTTCGGTGACCTACGGCGCGTTTCACGAGATCCTCACGAGTTCGCAGGATCGAGACTCGGCACGACGACCCGAGAACTCCCTCCATCTCCATACGCGCTTTCCGATGGGGGTTTGTATGCAGTGAGGTGGAATGCACGTGTTCGTCGTCCCAATGCACTGGACCACCCAATGACGACACGACCGGCACGACGACGATGGCCTGGACGAGTTACTGCGCCGAGCCGATATCGAAGATAGACTCCTTGGAGTTTCCGACTGGAGTTCCTGTGCCCGCCGCGTTCCGCTGACGGACAGAGCACAAATGCCTACGAGCCGAGGACGCTCGATCTTGGTCGTCGACGACGACGCCGGATTCGGGTCCAGCGTCTGCGCCGTGCTGGAGTCGGCGGGATATCGCGCGCGATACTCCACGTGCGCCCGAGAAGCCACCGCGATCCTGGACGCGGCCGAGAGTCGTCCGGATCTCGTCATCGCCGACGCCTACCTTCCCGGTGAGCACCCTCTCCACTTCCTTCGTGCGATCCGTGATCGACCGAGCGTTCCGACGATCGTGGTGACTGGCCGGCCGACGGTCGACGTCGCCGTCTCTGCTTTCCGCGGCCGTGCGGTCGACTTCCTCACGAAACCGGTCGATCCGGAGCAACTGATCGCTGCGGTCGAGCGAGCCACCGGTGAGTCCGGATCCCATCGAGGTCCCGACCTGAGCACGCTGAGCACGCGCGAGCTCCAGGTTCTCGACTCCATCCTCGCGGGCCGATCGATCGCCGAAACGTCCAAGCAGCTGTTCATCAGCCCCCACACGGTGAAGAACCACCTGAAGGCGATTCACCGAAAGCTCGACGTCAGCACTCGGGTGGAGCTTCTGTCACTGTTCGTGGATCGAGCGTCTCCGAGGCATCGGCCCGGGTCTTGAGCGAGCCGTTCGCTCGCCGTCCCGGCTCGCTGTGAACCCGGAGCTCGCTGCCGAGCCACCGACGGCTGCCGGCGATGGGCAGCCCCGAACCGCGCCCCGGTTCCTCGCCGCATCGGATCCGACCGACGCGAGGCGTTCCACACGACACGGCAGGTCTCACGAGACCCGGACGGTCCGGCGCTCCGGATGACTCGTCCGAGGCATCCTGGGACTCCGCGCGTCGATTCCGTCAAGCGTGTCGGATCGCGGGCCGAAGAGCGAATCGTCGCCGTTACCGAGTTGCGTCCCCTTCGCAGTGGAACGGACGGAATCGATGCGTCGCTATCCGCGCTGGAGTGTATGGTCGGCCTTCGCCGGCGCCGGGTTGGTCCTGCTCGGCGTCCTGGTCGTCGTGGGTTTCACGAAGATCCAGCAGACGCGCGACGCCCGCGCCGCCGAGCGTTGTCGGTTCCGGGAGCTCTGCGCGGACGTCGCTCACCGGATCGAGTCGCGGGGTTGGAGAGTCCTCGCGATCGCTCTGGGGGGGTCGAGGTTCGGGAGTGCCGCGGATCCGACGGAGACGGAAGCACTCGAGACCTCGTTGGAGCAACTCACGCGGGCGGCGAGCCCGTTCTCGACGACGACGATGCGGGACCGAGTGCGATCGGTGACCGAGCTCGAAGGTGCAGCGAGGTCATCGATCATCGCCGGAGACGCCCCGACGGCGACTCGACTCCTGAGTTCTCCCGAGTACGCGGGGTCCGTCGCCGCCGCTCTCTCCTCGCTCGACCAGCTGCAACACTCCGTCGAGAGCGTGATGAGCATCCGCGCCGCGCAGTCCCGCGAGAGGGGCTACTGGGTGATCGCCGCGATCTGTGCGCTGATCGTCGCGGTCGGCGGAGCTGGCCTGCTCGCTCTGCCGCGGCTCTCGAACGCGTGGAACGACAAGGAGTCACGACTGGTCGCGGAGTCCTGCGCCAATCGGAACAAGACCGAGTTCCTCGCGAACATGAGTCACGAGCTCCGAACGCCGCTCACCGCCATCCTCGGTTTCGCCGAGGATCTCGCCGAACATCCGACCAGCTCCGCCGAACACAGCGACGCGATCGAGACCATTCGATCCAACGGCCGACACCTCCTCCAACTCGTCAGCGACATCCTCGATCTCTCGAAGATCGAGTCGGGTCAACTCGAGATCGAACGCGCGCCGGTCTCCGTCGTCGAGCTCCTCCGCGAGATCCGCGACCTCATGGAGCCGAGAGCGCTCCGCAAGGGACTCCGGCTCGTCGTGGAGATCGACGGAGAGGTCCCCCACTCGATCCTGAGCGACCGAGTGCGACTGAGACAGATCCTCGTGAACCTGATCGGCAACGCGGTCAAGTTCACGGCCGGCGGCGAAGTGCGGATCACCGCCGCGCTCCTCGACCGCCATCCTCCGTCGAGCCCCGCGTCGCTGGTGTTCTCCGTGAGCGACACCGGCATCGGCCTGACGGCAGAGCAGATCGATCGGATCTTCGAGC
>JAGQRC010000162.1 GCA_020425835.1 Planctomycetota bacterium
CTCGACCTGATCGACCGCGAGCCAGCGGCTCCGGAGTCGACGGCGCGTCGTCGAGGGTTGCGCTCGCGAGCGCTCGATCCGCGGCGCCGCCTCCTCGTCGTCGTCGAGCGCAACGGGGTGCTCACCCTCGAGGAGCGGATCCCGGCGCGGCGCGGCGCGGGCCTGCGGCGTCGGGCGGCGCGATCGCTCGGGCTCGGCGGCGAAGTGCTCGATCAGCTCCCGTTCCGGACGCTTCCGCGCGATCAGATCGGTCGTCGGCTCGAGGCGTTGGACCGTCGGCTCACGCTCGGCGGTGACTCGAAGGCCGTCTACGGGCTGAAGAAGGTCCGGCGCGACGGGAAGCTCGTGCCCTGGACGTCGTCGGGAGATCCGAGCCGTCTGCTCCTGATCATTCACGGCACGTTCAGCTCCTGCTCGAGCGTGATCGGAGAGATGCGAGCGACCGCGGACGGCCAGGCGTTCCTCGCGCAGGCGCATCGCCACTACGACGAGATCGTCGCGTTCGATCATCCCACGCTCGCGGTGCCGCCGTTCTTGAACGCGAGAGCGTTGGCGATGGCGCTCGGGAGCACGCGCGCCCACGTCGACGTGATCTGCCACAGCCGCGGGGGTCTCGTGGCGCGATGGTGGCTCGAAGCGCTCGATGATGGGTCTCGCTCCAAGCGACGTTGCGCGTTCGTCGGATCGCCGTTGGCCGGCACTTCTCTGGCGTCGCCGCCGAGCATCCAGGCGACGCTGAGTCTGTTCGCGAACATCGGCCGTGCGATCGGCACCGCGACCGCTGCCGCCCCGTTCCTCGCGGTGGCGACCGGTCTGTTCCACGTCTTCTCGTCGGTGACCAGTCTCGTGGCGAAGACGCCGATCGTCGATGCTGCCCTCGCCTTGGTACCCGGGCTCCAGGCGCAGTCGCGCGTCGGCAACAACGGTGAGATCCTGAGTCTCCGGTCCGGGGAGTTCGTGCCCACCCGGTACTTCGCGATCCAATCCAACTTCGAGCCGGACCGCGTCGGTTGGGCGTTCTGGAAGGCGTTCCGATCCATCGGCACCCGCGCCGCGGACCTTGCGGTCGACCCGATCTTCGACGGGCCGAACGATCTCGTCGTCGACACGATCTCCATGACCGCGCTCTCCGACGAGCAAGGGATCCCGAAATCCCACACCCACGACTTCGGCACCAATGGCCGCGTGTATCACACGAACTACTTCCGCCAGACGGAGACGTTCGAGGCGCTGGCGAAGTGGTGGTTCGTCTGAGTCGCGCCCGCGGTTCCCGATCCGGGACCGCTATCTCCGAGCGGGGTCTGGGGAGGGATCCGCGGCTGCGGCTTCTTCGAGGCAGTGATGGAGTCGGAGCACCACACCGAGGATGACGCCCACGGCGGAGCCGACGACGACGAACTCGAGGAGGCCCAGGGTCGCTCCCGCGAGCGCGCCGAGCGCAGTGCTCGCCAACACGACGAGAACGTGCGACCGCACGTAGCGTTGGACCAGACCCTCCATCACGAACCCGTAGGCGATCGACTGGAGCGCGGTGAAGACCCATGACGCGCTGATGTCGACCACGAGAACCCCCGGCTCCAAGCGCGGGAGGGATCCCGTCTCGAGGGCGTGCCAGAGGAGCAGCAGTGCGATCGCGAGCGGTCCTGGACCGAGAACACCGATCGCGAGGCGCAGGTTGGAACGGATCGCGGGGGCGGGGCCCGATCGCGTGGCGATGTGGATCATGGGTGGCTCCGTGAGGGATTCGACGAGACATAGTAGAGCCGCAGCACGACGCCGAGAATCAGACCGACCACCGCACCGAAGCCGACCATCCAGAGTGCGACCGCGTCGAGCGACAACCCCACCGGCCACGAGCAGCTCCAGCCCGAGAGCGCACCGAGCACCGCGCTCGACAACACCACCAACAGGCTGCTCCGAGCAGGCTGGATGACACCTTCCATGACGAACGAATAGAAGGCGGACTGCACACCGCCGACGACGTATCCCGCCAGCGCCAGCTCGAGGAACGCGCCGCTCTCCGGTGGGACGGCGTGCTCGGCGACGGTGAGCCGATCGAACCCGGTCATCAGCGCCGCCGCCAACGGAGCGGGACCGAGGATTCCGAGGGCGACCCGGAGGCTCGCGTGAGTGATTGGATCCCAGCCCCGCTTCGCGCGCTCCATGGCACTCCTACTCCTCGGCGGATCCTATCGCGAGAGGGTCGAGGCGACACCCAGCGAATTGTCCCGACCATGCGAACTCCTCCGGACACTGACCGAGTCCGTGGGGCGTTCGGGATCCGCGACGTCGTCGGCGGGGAGCGCTCCGTTCTCGTGCGCCGACGGGCGAAGGAGTCCGAGATGTCAGGATTGGGTCGGTGTCGTGGGGGGCGGCTCGAGGCCGTGCTGTTGTCGGTCGCAGTGTCGACGGGGCTCTTCCTCGGGAGTCCGGTCGGCGCTCAGGTCGTCGGACCCTATCAGCAGTACTACTTGCCGGTTCCGGTGGTGAAGTTCGACTTCCAGCCGCGAACGGCGACCCTCGCCGCCGGATACCGCAAGGTCGGTCCGAATCGGGCCTACACGGCCCAGAACGGTTACGGTTTCACGGTGCTTCCGACCGGTTCGACGGATGGCACCGGTCACACCTGGGAGTTCCAGAACCAGACCTATCACGTCGACGAGATCCTCCCTCCGAGTGTCAACGACGCCGCGACGATCGACTGCGTCACCAGTGACCAGCCGTTCACGTTCCGCGTCGATGTGCCCGCCGGGGACTACAACGTGCGCCTCTGGCTCGGGGATGTCACGACGCCCCGCCACCAGGTCCACGCCACCATCAACGGCATCGACCGCGAGGTCGAGCGCATGGACATCAACAACCGACGGGGGAGCTTCGACCAGACCATCTTCGGGAACGCCGTCCCCGTGACCGTCTACGATGTCGATGCGAGCCAGGGCTACATCGAGGTCACGATCGAGAAGACGGCGACGGGCGATCAGCCGATCACCTGGACCTACTGGCAGGATGAGGATCCGACACAGCCACCGTACCAGACGACCGCGACATTGGTTCCCGCGTTCAGTCAAGCGGGGCTCCAAGCCATCGAAGTTCACCCCGCCGCGGAGCCACCGTTGGTCGGGAGCGCCTTCGGGATCATCGAAGGCTCGGCCGCCTCGACGCCGCAGCTCACCAATGCGATCACGCTCTTCAACAACGGCGACATCCTGGGTGCGCTCGACGCGTTCAATGCCCTGTCGGACCCCTATGCCCGCGCTTCCGGACAATTCTGGTGCGCCGGACATCCGGCGATCTACGAGGACGAGCGCGTCATCCTCGCCGATGTCATCTCGACGTTGGAGGGTCTCGTCGCCAGCAATCCGCAGGACTGGGTCGCCAGCGACCTGCTGCATCAGGCACGCCTCGCGGAGGAAGCGGAGTACCTCCGCAGCTTGTTCGGTTACGAGGCCGCCGGCCTGGACGCGGCCACGCACCTCGGTCGGAGTTGCAGCCTCGTCGAGAACTTCGACTCGTTCCACCCCTACATGACCAAGGGCGAGATCCTCTGGTTCCGCAACCGTGGTGGGCTCGACCCGCGTCGCGTCACGGTCTCCTGGGAGATCGCGCAGTTCGAGGCCCAACGTCTCGACATCTGGTGGGGCGTGAGTCCCTTCGTGACGCTCTACTCGACCGACCAGTGGGTCAACGATGGGTCGCCGTGGGCGCTGACCGATTGGGGAGCGCTGGCGGGCCCCGGCCCGAACTGGGCGCGTGACCTGATGAGCGCGCTCAACAACTGGATCGATCTGCTCGAGTGGTGGGCGATCCACCGGCAGAGTCCCGACGGGGACATCGGCGGAGGCTGGACCGATGACGTGGAGATCGTCCCGGCGTTCGGGATCATGGCCTACGTACTGAACGGCGCCTCCAACGTTCTCGAGTACGGCATGGGCGCGTTCACCGACGGGATCTGGAACTCGGGGGTGATCGACACGGCGAAGGGCTACCAGCAGGCGTACGCCGATGTCGAGCACAGCGCCGAGCCGACCGGCAACCTGCTGCACCTCGACATGATGATCCGCTACGGCAATCCCGAGGGCATCGAGCGGATCCTGAAGAGCGCGAAGACCTTCCGGGACCTGTTCCAGGAGACCTCGGGATCCGGAGCCGCCCACTTCAAGGGCAACCACATGAGCTCGACGCAGATCGCGACCAACCCGAATCACCGGGTCGACATCCCCCTGTGTGGTCGGGCGACGAACCCGTTCCCGTGGCTCGTCTGGTACTCCGAGAACCCCGGCGTCGAGGTGCCACTCGAGAACTGGATCACCGAGTGGGTGGCCGATGCGCTGCGTGCCGAGAACGACAAGCCGTACGGGATCTTCCCGAACTCGGTCTGGGTTCCGACCGACGGCATCGGCACGACGGGCAACAGCTGGTGGAACGGTCAGCCCGGCGATCCGTACGGTGTCTTCACTCCGTTCCCGCAGTACCAGTCGTACCTGTTGAACCTCGCGGGCTACTTCTACCTGCGCAACGGCGATCCGAACTTCCTCGTGCCGTTCGAGAAGCTGCGCGACTACAAAATGGCGTGGCACAACGCCGGTGCGATAACGCCCCCGGCCGCGCCACCCGCCGGCATGCACGATCTCTGGGCCGGGGCGAAACTCCCGGCGGCCGGATACTTGACCAACCTCGTCCTCAAGACCGGCTCGACCGCCTTCGACACGGTCATTGGACTCTACGGCGACACCTACGGTCGCTTCCTCTTGAATCCGACCGATCCGACGCCGATCGCGGACCTCGCGCCGAACTCGGCGGAGCTCGTCGCGAAGTGGCCGTACAAGACGACCGAAGGGGTGATGACCGATCGTATCCTGCTCCCCGGCTGGGCCGACGTCGTCTCGTACTACTTCGGAGCGGAGGTCTTCTCGGCGTTCTTCGGGATGCCGGTGCACCACGTGACCTGGGAGAACGCCTCCCGCTTCTTCGCCGCCGCGGTGACCGACGCCGGTGACCGCAAGCTGTCGGTCTCGACCTATCTGTTCGAGGACAATCCGCGGACGATCATCGCGAAACTCTGGGGTCTCGAGACCGGACGTGACTACCGAGTGCAGGCCGGGCCCGCCAACGACCTGGGACTCGACCCGACCTCCCTCGACCACGACTTCGTCTACCACCTCGACGAGCGGGGTCAGGGACCGTCGATCACCATCCCCGGTCGTGCGGTGTACGCGATCCGGATCACCGACGAGAACCCGTCGGCCCCGAGCGATCCGCAGGCGTGGGCCGATCTCGCCGTCGCGCCCGAGGACATCAGCTACGACGACCTGAGCCAGATGCTCCACGTGCGGGTGCACAACATCGGGTCGCAAGCCTCGGGAACCTGTCGGGTCGCGTTCTTCGAGGGGAGCACGCCGACCGGAACTCCGAACGGTCTCACCCTGATCTCGTCGATCGCCGCTCCGATCGATCTGGATGCGAAGTTCGTCGACCTGTCCTTCCCCTACATCCCGACCACGCTCCCGGGCCAGGTCGCGGTCTGGGTCGACACGAACGGCGCGGTCGCGGAGATCACCGAGATGAACAACCAAGCGGTGGCGACGATCGGCGGGACCGCCGCGAGCTTCCCGCCGCCGATGATCGCGGAGCTCGTTCCCAACACTCTGTCCGCGGGCGGCACCGCTGCGGTGGAGGGCAAGAACTTCGACCCGGCGGTGCTGCTCCTCGAGGGGGATGTCCCTTCGACCCACTTCACGCTGACCTGGATCGACGGCTCGCACCTGACGGTGACCGCCAACGGAGGCGCGGTCGCCGCGACCTACTTCCTGTCCCTGCGGAACCCGGATGGCAAGGAGAGCAACGTCGTCTCGGTCACCGTGCAGTAGACACGGGAACGAGGACAGCCGGCCGAGCCAGCCCGGCCGGCTGTCGCCGCCGAACGAGATGGACCGCCCTCACTCCGCGTCGCGTCGAGGCGCGTGACGCATCTCGCGGCGTGCGTTCATGATGGCCTGGATCAGCTCTTCCGGGCATTCTTCTCGGGCGTCGCACTGTTGAGGCTTGGGGACACATTCGCGCGCGAGGATGATGGTCGACCGGTAGGTGTCGAGGTAGTCGAGGCACGGTGGGCACAGATTCAGGTGCCGTTGCAGCACCTCGAACTGTTCCTCGGGTAGCGAGCCTTCGAGGTAGTCGGCGAGGATCTCGACGAGTTCGCGACAGGTCAGCTTCGGCTCGAAGTTCGGTTCGTCTTCCGTCATTCCAGTTCCCCATCACTCGGAGCGTGAACCGTCGTCTCGGGCGTCGGCAGGCCGTTGAGGTACGGATCGAGCAATTCGCGAAGCGCCTGGCGTGCTCGATGGAGTCGGACCTTCGCCGCTCCGGGGGTGATCCCCAGGATGTCGGCCGATTCCTGAGTGTTCAGCTCCTCGATGTCCCGGAGGAGAATGATCGTCCGGTAGTCTTCCGGCAAGAGCGCAATGGTCCCGAGCACCATATCTCGGAGCTCGTGCGACTCGGCGATCCGCTCCGGGGCGTCTCCCCAGGTTCCGGGCGAGCCTCGGCGGTGCCCGTCATCGAGGAAGAACGGGAGGTGCTCACCGACCGGAACCTCGTGCTTGTGCGACTTCTTCCGCAGCTTCATCAGCGCGGCGTTGACCACGATGCGATAGAGCCAGGTCCCGAATCGGGAGCGGCCGTCGAACCGATCCAGTCCGTTCATCGCCATGATGAACGCGTCCTGGAGCGCGTCTTGGGCGAGGTGCTCGTCCTTGAGGATCCGACGAGCCACCGCCAGCAGACGCCCGCCGTAGTACCGCAGCGCCTCCTCCACGGCCGCGTCGCTCCCCGTGCGCAGTCGCTCGACGAGCTCCGACTCGTAGGCGGCGGACTCGTCGTCCGCCAGACCGCCGGAGGCTGTTCGATCATCATCCTCACCACGGTGGCCGCGGCGAGATCCCTCGTCGGACACGGAGTCCTCCTTCTTCCCGGCCAGCTTACTGTCGGGCTCCACGGGCGGCCAGGAGTCTGCCCCGACCTTCGACTCCCGGTGATTCTCGGACCTTCGTCGAGCGTCGACTCTCGGGACGGGTCACCCTCGCCCCCGGGATGTTACGCTTGGTCATGGAAACCAACAGCTCACGCGACGCGCTCGCAGAGATCGCTCGCTTCTCGGCGGAACTCGCCGAGCGACGCGGCCAACACGCCGCGGCCCTCTGGTCCGTCAGCGACTTCCTCGGCTCGCTCCGCGGGGCGCTCGTTCCGTTCGTCGACTCCACGACTCTCGGCGAGATCCCGGCACGACTCGGGATCGGCCCGCTCGACAGCGACGAGTACGTCCTCTTCGTCGCTCAGGGCGAGGCCCGAGTGGCGTCGTACAAGGCGGACGCCGAGATTCAGGTCGCCGCGGTTCGCCGGCTCCCGGAAT
>JAGQRC010000163.1 GCA_020425835.1 Planctomycetota bacterium
CCGGCGCCGCGCCGTAGAGGTCGTCGATCCGCGGCGACGAGAATCCGAAGAAAAGCGTGGGATGCTCCACCGCTCGGACCACGTCCGAGCGAAGGGGAGAAGGTATGGACCTCTCGGAGCTGATCGACCGATACCGCGGTCCATTGATCGGGCTGATCGCCTCGTGGGGCTGCCCGATCGACGACGCGGTCGAGCTCGCTCAGGACACTTTTGCGGAGGCGTACGTCCACCGGTCGTCGCTCCGGAGCGACCGGTCCGATATCGAGGCCGTGGGGCGCTGGCTGCGGGGCATTGCGCGCAACCTCTACCGCGGTTGGGCCCGAAGTCGCCGTCGGCGATCGGGGTTGCTCCCGCTGCGCGCGGCCGCGGACCTCGCCGGCGAGGCCCCGTCGACATCGGCTCGGGCCACCGAAGTCCAGCGGGCCGTGGAACGGCTCCCTCGCAAGCTGCGCCAAGCCGTTCTCATGCACTACCTCGAGGAGGCTCCGGTGCGCGATATCGCGACCGTCTTGGGCGTTCCGGAGAAGACCGTCGAGGGCCGCCTCTACCGAGCTCGACAGCGATTGAGGTCCATGCTCCCCGCACCGACCACCCCCTCCGGTTCGGAAGGAGCCCACCGTGACCGAATCGCGTGATGACCTCGATCGAGAGCTCGCTGCCGCGCTCCTTCCTCTGCGCCCCGACCCCGAGGCGTTCCTCGCATCGGTCGAGGCGAAGGCGGCGAAACTCCAAGTCGATCCATCCAGCTCGGGTCCCGAGGCACGCGAGAGTCTCGCCGCCTCCATCGTCCCGTGGACGCTGCTCCCCGCGGCGGGAAAGGCGACGACGGCGCTGCCCTCCTTCGGCACGAAACTGCTGACCGTGCTGAGCTGGCCGGCGCTGAGCATCTTCGTGCTCCTCGGTGCGGCACTCGGCAGCGCGCGCGATGCTCGACGGGCGAAGCGCACGTACCCCGATCAGTCCGCGACACCGACGCGAGACACGCTCCGGCAACTCTGGTACGCCCACCGCTACCTCAACATGGCGTTCTGCGTCTTGGCACTACTGACGTTGATGGTCGGATCGACGTTCTACGTGATCGTGACACTCGGCTTCTCGACGATTGCGTTGACCTTCCTGATCCGACGGGCGAGTCGTGCAGGCCTTGGGCAGCGCCCGCTCATCGCAGGGTTCTGCAGCCTGGGGCTCTTCAATCTCGGGATGCCCCTCACCTTCTCGATGACGACGCTCGCCGCGGAGCCCCACGCCATCGACCCTCTCGTGCTGCCGATCGTCTTCCTCGCCGGCGCGGCGGGGCTACTCTTCACGTTCGGCCTCGAAGAAGTCGCAAGCTCCCCCCTTCTCGAGGGTGTCCGATGGCGGTTCCCCACGATTCTGATCGGCACCACCGTTCTCCTCGGCTGGGGGGTCATCGACCACCGCTGCTCGCATCCGACAGCGATCCGCGAGACTGTGGAGTCCTTCGCGCGGGCGAGGTTCGGCAGCGTCAGTTGGAAAGAGTGGGAGCTGCTGGCCCGCTCGGCGAGCCGGAAGGGCGATCGGCTCGATCTCCATCGGCCGGCGGCGCTTCTCGAAAGGACGCTTCGGAGCGATGACGATCCCGACCCATACCTCCTCGGAGCCGCGATTCGCGGCGGTCTCGCCGAGACCGTCTTCGGCAGCATGTCGATCGACTGGGACTCGGTCGATCGGAGGCGCGAGCGATGGCTGGAGGGCCTGGAGCGGTACTCGATCCCGAGCTGGGAGCAACGCTACTGGATGTTCGTCGTGGCACTCGAGCGAGGACCGTGGAGCTCCGGCCAGAAGGAGCTCCTTCGATCCCGACTCCTCGAGAATCTCGAACTGGTTCCCAGTCCTGCCGATGCCGAGCTGTTGGTCGACGGGCTCGATCGGTTGGGGAACGTGCAGGATCTCCGGGAACTGGTCCATCGATCGTTGGCTCGCCACTGGATTCCGATCGGGGAGCGCCCACGCAGCGAGGGGGGATTCGGCAACCGCCCGAACGCAACACACGCCGACTTCGATGAGACGCTCCGAGCGGTTCGGCTCATCGATCGGTTCGGCACCCCAGAGTCCATCGATCTGCGTCAGCTGTATTGGTACCTGCAGCGGCGCGCGTCGGTCCCGCTGCCCTTCACGCGAAACGTCCAGCATCTGCTGGCGGAGGCGGCGCGGGACGAGCTCGCCCCCCACGTGCCACCGGTCACCATCGGGGAGTTCCTCTTTCTGGAACGATCGCTGATCGGGGCTCTGATCCTCGTGGCGTTGTGCTTCCACGCGACCTGGTGCGCGTCCGAGACCCCGTCGCTTCGAGGCGGGGACCTCGGCGGTAGGCGAAACGCGGAGCGATGACCGCGACTCGGCTTCAGAGAATCGCGCCCGTCGCTGGTATGATGGTGCGCTCGACCTTCTCGACCCACCGGAGGCGCACTTCATGGCCATCGATCCCCGGATCGAGCAGATCTTCGACGCCGTCGTCGATCTCTCCCCGAGCGAGCGACGCGCGCGACTCGTCGAGCTCTGCGACGGCGACGACACCCTCCGGCGCGAGATCGAGCGACTGCTCGCGAGCGATTCGCGCGCGGACCAGCTGGAGGGCGTGCGCCTCGCGCCGATGTCGGGGACACACGGATTGGTCGATGTCGGCGATCGGCTCGACGCGTATCACCTCGAAGAGCGTCTCGGTGAGGGCGGCATGGGTGTCGTCTTCGCGGCGCTCCAGGAGCGGCCGATCCGACGACGCGTCGCGGTGAAGATCATCAAGCCGGGGCTCGACACCCGTCAGGTGCTCGCCCGCTTCGAGACCGAACGGCGGGTACTCGCTCGGCTGGAGCACCCGGGGATCGCGCGCATCCTCGACGCCGGTGCGACGCCGAGCGGTCGTCCCTACTTCGTGATGGAGTGGGTCCGCGGCGAACCGCTGACCGACTACTGCCGCAACCGGGGGCTCGATGTCGGCGAACGCATCGACGTCTTCCTCAAGGTGCTCCGCGCGGTCGAGCACGCGCACCAGAAGGGCATCGTCCATCGCGACCTGAAGCCGTCGAATCTCCTCGTCACCGAGATCGGTGACGAAGCGATGCCCAAGGTGATCGACTTCGGCATCGCCAAGGTGAGCGAGGGCGACGACCGCATCACGCTGCAGACCGAGCACGGTTCCCTCCTCGGCACGTTGGAGTACATGAGCCCGGAGGCGGCGGATGGGTCGTCGGACCTCGACACTCGGGCCGACATCTACTCGTTGGGGGTCATCCTCCACGAACTCCTCCTCGATCGCCTCCCCTACGATTCCCAGACCTGGTCGGCGGCGGGGTTGACCGGGCGGCGACAGATCATCGTCGAGCGCGACGTTCGTCGACCCAGCCTCGATGCGACGGGAACGAAGCGACGACTCCTCCGCGACGGATTGGACTGGGTCCTCCTCCATGCGCTCGAGAAGGACCCGGCGCACCGCTACGCGACCGTGTCCGAGCTCGCCCTCGACCTGGAGCGCTTCCGCAACGGCGACTCCGTTCTCGCGGGACCGCCCCGTCGCTGGGACCGACTCCAGCGCATCGTGCGTCGACATCGCGGCACGGCGGTCGCCTTCGTCGTCGCGACGGTCGCCGTCGTCATTGCGCTCGCGTTCGCCTGGGTCGAGGCCGCTCGACGGAGCGAACAGCTCCTGCGGATGTCGGACTCGGTGAGCTTGGAGGAGGCGATCGCCGAGACCGATCGGTTCTGGCCACCGCTGCCGGAGTCGATCCCGGCGATGGAGCGCTGGCTCGAGGGGACGGCCGAGCCACTGCTGTCACGATTGCCGCTGCACGAACGGACGCTGGAGGAGCTCCGCGGGCGCGCGCTGCCCTACACCGCGGAGCGCGCCGCGCTCGACCGACGAGAGCATCCCGAGCGGAAGCGGTTCGAAGCGATCACCAAGGAGCGCGCCGACCTCCAGCGGCAGTTCGACGAGAACCAGAACCCGATCTACCTCGAGCACTTCATCGAGTTCGACCGGCGACTCGCCGAACGACTCGACGCGCAGTTGGAAGAGCTCGCGCCTAGGTTGGATGAACGTTGGACCTGGGAGTTCGCCGACCCTCGCGCGCGATGGGAGCACCACCACCTCCAGGATCTCGTGGAGCGACTCCGTCGCTTCGGCAGCGCGGATCCCCGCGTGGGAACGGTCGCCTCGGTGCGAGAGCGTCTCGCTTTCGCGAAGACGGTCGCGGAGCGGACGACGACGGGTCCCGAGGTCCGGCGCGCGTGGGAAGAAGCGATCGACGAGATCGAGTCCCTCGAGGTCTACGGCGGACTCGTTCTCACTCCACAGATCGGCCTGGTGCCGTTGGGTCGCGATCCCCGTTCCGGCCTCTGGGAGTTCTGGCACATCCAGAGTGGAGCGCGCCCGGAGCCTTCGGCCGAGCCCGACGCTCCGTCGCGCTGGACCATCGCCGAGGAGACCGGTCTCGTCCTCGTGCTGATCCCGGGGGGGAGCTTTCGCATGGGATCGGAGAAGGGCGACGCCGACGCACCGAACCGCGACCCGTACTCGGAGAGCGACGAGCAGCCGATCCAGGAGGTCACGCTCGATCCGTACTTCATCTCGAAGTACGAGGTGACCCAAGGTCAGTGGAAACGGCTGACCGGAGAGAACCCGAGCCGCTTCGGGTTCGAGGACTACAGCGACGGCAAGGAGTCCGATCTCCTCCGCGGACTGGTGCACCCCGTCGACTCCGTGTCGGCCGAAGCCTGCCTCGAGTGGACGGCGCACAACGATCTCGAGCTCCCGACCGAGGCGCAGTGGGAGTACGCCGCGCGGGCCGGGTCGACGACACCGTGGCCTTGGGGATCCGAGCCACCCTGCCTCGAGGGGTATGCCAACGTCGCCGACCTCAGTTGCCTCCGTTATCACGGCGATCCGAGTTGGGGCTACGATCGCGACGTCGACGACGGCTACACCATCCGCTCCCCCGTCGACACGTTCCGTCCCAACGCCTTCGGCCTCCACGACGTGATCGGGAACGTCTGGGAGATCTGCGGTGAGCTCTTCACCGACTACACTCGTCCTCCGAGACCGGGTGACGGTCGGCGGAGCGACCCCCCCGAGGTCCGCTGGTGCCTTCGAGGCGGAGGCTGGGAGACGAACTCCGCCGTGGCCCGCTGCGCGAACCGATCCGGCATCTTCCCCGGCCAACGGCACTCCAACTCGGGACTGCGTCCGTCGCGGAAGATCCGCTGATCTCAGGCGTCACTGGTGGAGTGGAGTGCGAGTCGGTTGCCTTCGCTGTCGTGGATGATCGCCCGGAATCCGTGCGGTCCGATGGCGTGGACCGGCTCGACGACTTTCCCTCCCTGGGCATCGACCTGAAGGACCGCATCGCGAATCCGCCCGTCGACGTTCATGTAGACCAGGATGCCGCGATCGCCGCTGACCCCCTCCGGGTTCGGGATCAAGCAGCCGCCGTTGCCATCCTGATGGTCGAGCACGGCGAACTCGAAGCCGTCGAACGACTCCTTGTGCACCGAGACTCCGAGCACTGCGGCGTAGAAGGTCGTCGCTCGATCGAGATCCGCCACGGGGATGTCGATCCAGACCGACCGGTTCTTCTGCGAGTTGAAGTCACCCATCCTGCACGTCCTTTCCGCTGGACCGCGCGATCATGCCAGAGCCGAATGCCGCCAGCCAAGCCCCGATCCGGTGTGAATCGCATTGCAGCGATTCGGCGCGGTGGGCCCACCGCGGGGCCACGCCGAGCGGGACGGCGACCGAGGACTTCGACGGGCCGAGCGTCAGATCGGTGGAACTGCGCTCGGTCCCAGCGGTAGAGTGGCGCACCCCGACCGAGGAAGTGAATCCCCGATGCAGAATGCCCCGACCGTCGCCGAAGAGAACCAGCGCATCCTGAAGAGTTTCGCGACGAAGATCGCCGATCTCGAGCGGGGCTACTCGGGGGTGAACCCGTTCTGGAGCGGGCTCCTGGAGGATGTCGCGGTGGACGACCTCGATCGGATGGAGGTCGACCAGATCGCCGCGCGGCTGAGCTCCACACCGCGGTGGAACTACCTCATGACGCCGGAGGACAAGCACGCCACCATCATCGACGACCGGATCATCGACAGTGTCACCGAGTTCGTCGTCAAGGCGCGGGCGCCGAAGGAGTTGGCCGAGGCGGGCGACAAGGAGGGGTTCGAGCTGGCCGTGGGACTGGTGGTCCTCACGAAGCTCGGTGTCCTCTACGACGCGCTCCGCTGGCACGACAAGCTGAAGATCCACCCGAAGCTGGTGACCCTGCGACACTCGTTCTACTTCAGCCGCGTCGAAGCGCTGATCGAGAACGTACTGCAGCGCGAGAAAGTGCGCGTCCTGGAGATCGGCGCGGGTGGGGGAACGCTGCGGACCTTCATGAAGCGACTGCTCCCGGAGCGAGTCGGCGCCTACGCGATCGTCGACCTGCCGCAGCTGATCTTCCAGTCCGCGTACTCCGCCTCGAAGTTCCTGCCGCGGGAGCCGATCCGGATCCTGGGCGTCGATGATGCCGCTGCGACGGGCTCCGGTGACGACGTCTTCGCGACGCCGCAGTTCGCGGAAACCGTCGCCGAGAAGGTCGGACCGTTCGATCTGATCCTCAACACTCACAGTTTCCAGGAGATGGATGAGGGTGTGATCGCGGAGTACTTCGATCTGATCCATCGGCACGCGGCCCCGGGCGCGGTGTTCTTCAACGCCAACTGGCAACAGGCTCAGATGTCGCGACTCGATGGCACCGTCTTCGACAACGACCCGTACCGCTATCCGTATCGCGAGTCGGACGAGGTGCTGTACTGGGGCCCCGATCCCTTCCACGAGCACGCCGGGAAGCTCGGGTACAAGGGAAAGATCCGGACCTGCCTCAGCGTTCGACGGATCGGTTGATCCGTGCCAGCTCTCGTCGGCGAAGGAGCTTCCGCTCAGCGCGAGTGCGGCGCCTCGACGCCACAGCCGTTCGGCAGTGGATCCTCGGCGTCCGTCTTCCGCGGATGCTCGGCGCGGAAGCCCATGTGAAGCACGGTCCCCGGACACGCATCGACACAGGTTCCGCAACGATTGCAGTCGGGATGCACGACGCTGGACCTGCCGGCCAGACTGAAGTCCTCCATGACCGGTATCCCCATCGGGCAACGACGCGTGCACAGATGGCAAGGTGAGCGACCGGCGGTCCGAGGATCGATGCGGACTCGGAACAGGCCCCACCGACCGATGAGGCCGTAGAGCGCCCCGGTCGGACAGAGCGACCGGCACCAGAGGCGCGGCCAGACCAGCTCGGCCACGACGATGGCTGCGACGAAGATCATCGCGCCGCCCGCGCCGAAGACCAGGGAACGGGCGACGATGTTGATCGGGGAGATGACCTGGAAGCCCGGCAGGCTCGCGACC
>JAGQRC010000164.1 GCA_020425835.1 Planctomycetota bacterium
CTCTGAGCCCGTCTTAGTTTTGGAGCTCCACTCTACGTGAAGACTCCGCCGGAGACTGGCCTTCTCATCCCATCTAGTCCTTCGAGAAAACTGCTTTCGCGCCGAGAGCCCGAGGTTGCACTGAAGCTCGGGCCCTCGGCCGGAACGAGCTCCCAACGGGCTGCTGCTATCCGGCGGCCCCCCTCGCTCGCCTCCCTCGACCCGAGTCGATCGCGCGAAGCGCGGCCCCTGGATCGACCGGGTGTCCGGTCGATGTCGACGTGGACCGCCTCGCGGCCCTGGGCTCACTCGCCCTTCGGGAGACTCACGACTCGAGCCTGCGCGAACTGACGATGGCCCGCCTTCGATCCGTGGTAGCCGTAGCCACTCTGCTTGGCGCCGACCCACGGTGACCCCGCTGCGCCACCACACCCCTTGTTGATCCCGATCATGCCGGCATCGAGTCGTCGTGCGACGTCGAGCGCGCGGGCGCGGTCCCCACCGAAGACCGCGGCACCGAGCCCGAACGGCGTGTCGTTCGCGCGGCGAACCGCCTCGTCGACCGAGTCGACTGCGCAGACGCAAGCGACGGGACCGAAGGTCTCCTCGCGCATGATGTCCATGTCGTCATCGAGGTCGGTGAGGATGATCGGCGGAACGAACCGATCGGCGTGATCCCCGGTGTACACGGCCTGCGCGACGACGCGAGCCCCCCGCGAAACCGCATCGTCGACCTGGCGCCGCACGTGATCGCGTTGGCGGGCGCTGATCATCGGTCCGACCCGCGTGCCGTCGGTCATGCCGTTCCCGACCGACAGCTCACCCAACAGCGCGGTCATGCGATCGAGGAGCGCCGAGGCCACTTCCTTGGCGACGAAGATCCGCTCGGTGCTCACACACACCTGACCCGCGTTCCGGAAGCTGTTGCTGACCGCGAACTGCGCGGCCGCCTCGATGTCGGCATCATCGAGAACGATCAGGGGGTCTTTGCCGCCGAGCTCGAGCACGACCCGTTTCAGGCCCAGCGCCGCGGCCGCGAGGATCGCCGCGCCGGTCTCCCGAGAGCCGGTGAACGCGATCAGATCCACGCTCGCGCCGACGAGCGCCTTGCCCTGGTCATCGGCACCGTGAATGACGTGGAGCACGTCCGGCGGCAGGACCTCGTTGAGCACATCGACATAGGCCTGCGCGATGAGCGGGGTCTCCTCCGACGGCTTGAGGACGACCGTGTTCCCGGCGACCAGGCTCGGCAACACCATCCAGTGCGGCATCGCGAGCGGGAAGTTCCACGGCGTGATCGCTGCGCAGACTCCGAAAGGATCGTGGTGGATCGTCGAGACGGTGTGCTCGTCCTCGAGGTGATCCGGTGCCAGTGCTTCGGCGATCTCGGCGGCAGAGCTCGCCAACGATGCGCCGCAACCCCGCACCTCTCCGATCCCCTCGCGCAACGGCTTTCCCATCTCGCGCGTCAACAACGTCCCGAGCTCTTCGGCTCGGGCGACCAGGCGCTCTCCGGCGGGCGCGAGACACTTTGCGCGCTCCCCCGCCGACAGCCGAGCCCAACCGGGCTGCGCCGCTCGGGCGGCCGCAACCACGTCCGGCACGCGGTCCGAGGGCGTCACAGGAACCTCGCCCACGAGTTCCCCCGTGGCGGGATCGTACGAACGCAATTCGTCGGTCATGGTCCTTCTCCAGTGCATCGCGGGGGATCGATCCGGCGCGCCCTCTCGGCGACAGCGTCCTCGTCACCGGGGATCGATCGACGACTCCGCCGCCGCGGGACGGCGAGCCTCCATTCGCTCGAACAGTCGGCGCCACGGCTTCCCGTCGACGCTCTCGTAGGCCTTCGGGAAGGCGCGTCGCAACTCGATCGCTCTCCGCCGGTACCGCTCGTCGAGAATGCCGAGCACGAAGTTGGTGTTGGCCGGAAGACCGACCTCTCGCAGCTCACGAAGATGACGGCGTGCGACGTCGGCGTCCTGATGATCGCCCAGCAGATCCTGCAGGGTTTTCATCGCTTCGATCATCCGCTCCGCGCGCTTCCCGTACAAGGAGCGATGGAACTCGATCGCGTAGCGGAGCGCTTTGGCGCGAACACGAAGCCGGTGATACCGTTCCGGTGGCGACGCGAGGTCGATCTCGTCTCCGAGCTTCCGAACCCTTCCTCGACGTCGCTCGATGACATCGGGGGCCACCGCGAGAATGCGTGGCGCCTCGGGCGCGGGATCCCCGAGGGCGGCGATCGTCCCGTCGACGGCTCCCCGGTAGTCCGACGACCCCATCTGCTGGAGCATGAGGTGCCGGGCCAAGGTTCGACGGTGTCGGAGATGACGCTCGACGGCTTCGATCGCCGGAGCGTCGTCGTCATCGACCTCCTCGCGCCAAGCCGACGTCTGCTCGATCTGGACGTCGAGATCCCGGACCGGTCCGAGCACGCCCCCGAGCCATTTGAGCGGCTTCCCGAGCTGCTGGACCGGCTCGGCCAGATGCGGCTGGAACATCGCGATCGCACTGCGCATGCGCCGAATGGCGACCCGCATGTCGTGGAGATCCTCCGGGTCCGCGCCGGCGCGCGTCCCCGACGCCTTCGACATGGCGACGGCGAACTGATGCCGGAGAACGCTCCGCGCCGCCTCCGAAACGGTTTGTCCGGAGTCGACCGATTCCTCGAGCAGCCAGGACCTGAGACGATCCGTGCGCTGTTCGTGGGGAGCTGCCCCGCCACTGCTGTCCAACACTCGAGACCTTCCCGTCCCACCCCGGACCCAACGGGAGTGCCGATGGAACCCACACCAGCGCCGAGCCTCACCCCTCGGTGCACTCGGCTCGCGTGGACCGGTCCGGAGGATATCACAGCGGACTCGTCGCCGGCCAAGACTTCGCGGGCCCCCGCAGCCCGCCCCCTCCGTTCGCTGCGGGCAAGTCTCTTCGCCGGAAGGTCTTCTCGATCTTCCCGATGACGCGAACCGCTCGGGGGGGCTTTTCCGTTGTCAATCGTCCCAAAAAAACTATCGTCCACCGCTCGGGATGCCGGACCAGAAGGGCACATGAATGGACCTCGCTCGACACGCCACCCCGTCGCTCGCCGTGCGCGTCTGCCTCGCCTGGATCGCCGTTTCCGCGGTGCTGGTGGCGTCGGGTTGCTCGCCGCACACGAGCGACCCCGTCGTCCTCACCGGATCGAGCACGATCGCACCGATGGCGAGCGACATCGCGCGCGAGTTCGAGCGCCGACATCCGGGGACACGGGTCGACGTGCAGACCGGCGGCTCCTCCCGGGGCCTCTCCGACGCTCGGAAGGGGACCGCGGACATCGGCATGGTGTCGCGCGATCTCGGCCCCGCCGAGGATGACCTCGTCGGCTTCCCCATCGCCGTCGACGGCGTCTGCATGATCGCGCACGAGTCCAATCCGGTTCGCGAACTCGGTCGCGATCAGATCGTCGCCATCTACACCGGTGAGCTGACTCGCTGGAACGACGTCGGGGGCAACGACGCCCCGATCACCGTTGTCAACAAGGCCGAGGGCCGCTCGACCCTCGAGGTCTTCCTGAAACACTTCGAGCTCGAGTCGAGCCAGATCCGCGCACAGGTGGTGATCGGGGACAACGAGCACGGGATCAAGAGTGTCGGACAGAACCCCGACGCCGTCGGCTACGTCTCCATCGGTTCGGCCGAGCAAGCGATCGAGCGCGGCGTCCCGATCCGGATGCTGGCGCTGGGCGGCGTCGCTCCCTCGACGGACGCTCTCCGGGACGGCCGATTCCCGATTCGACGAACGCTGAACCTCGTGACGAGCGGCGCCCCCGAGGGTTTGGTCCGGGAGTTCATCGAGTTCTTCCAGTCGCCGGAGGCGCGAGCGATCATCGAACGGAACTCCTTCGTTCCTCTCGACCCTCGATGACTCAGCGGCCTGCCCGCGTCGACCGGTCGGGACGGGTCGTCGTCACCGCGATGCGCTGCGGCTCGATCCTCACCGTGTCGATCCTGCTCCTGATCATCGGGTTCGTGTTGTCCGAGGCGTGGCCCGCCCTGATCGGGATCGGGCCGCGCTTCTTGACCGACGAATCGTGGCATCCGACCGAGGGAACCTTCGGCGCGGGTCCGATGCTCGTCGGATCGCTCCTGACGACGGCCGGCGCGGTCGCGATCGCGGTCCCGCTCGGGGTCCTGACCGCCGTGTACTGGACCTATCACGCGCCGAGTTGGGTCGCACCTCCCTTGCGCATCTGCGTCGAGCTGCTGGCCGGTGTTCCCTCGGTCGTCTTCGGTCTCTGGGGGCTCGTGGTGATCGTGCCGTGGATCCTCGAGATCCGCCCCCCGGGACAGTGTCTCCTGGCGGCTTCGATCGTGTTGGCGAGCATGATCGTCCCGACGATCACGCTGCTGACCGAGCAGGCGTTGCGGGAGCTTCCTCGGCATCTCGCGGCGAACGCGGCAGCGCTCGGTCTCTGCCAACGGACGACGATCTGGAGGATCCTGGTCCCGCAGGCGCGTCGGAGCATCGGAGTCGCCGCATTGCTGGCGACCGCGCGCGCGCTCGGCGAGACGATGGCGGTGCTCCTGGTGTGCGGCAATGCGGTGGCCTACCCTTCGAGCCCGTTCGACTCCATTCGCACGTTGACAACGGGCATCGCACTCGAGATGGCCTACGCGCTCGGCGAGCACCGCGCGGCGCTCTTCGCCTGCGGGTTCTGACTGCTGCTCGTGGTCGGGCTGATGGTCTCGACGTCCGACCTGATCCGACGTCGAGTGCTCCGATGACGAGTGGACCCGTCTTCCGCGGCGCCGGGCTCGGCCGCTCCACGTCGTCTGCGGTGGGGACCGGACTCGCCGCGCTCGTCGTCGTCGCCTTCTTCGGTTCCGTCTGCTGGGACCTCGCCGTGCGCGGCGGGGCGTCGATCAGCTGGGAGTTCCTGGTCTCTGCGCCGCGGGACGCCGGTCGCGCCGGGGGGATCGGCCCGATCATCATCTCGACGTTGGGCGTCGTCGGCGTCTGCCTGGCCGCCACGGTGCCGGCGGGGATCGTCACCGCGGTCCACCTCGCGGAGTTCTCGAGCCGAGACGACCGGCTCGGACGATGGACACGGCGCAGTCTCGACACGCTCGCCGCCGTCCCTTCGATCGTGTTCGGCCTGTTCGGCAACGCGTTCTTCTGCGAAGCGCTCGGGATGGGATCGTCCCTCCTCGCCGGCGGCTTGACGCTCGCCTGCATGGTTCTGCCGTTCTTCATCCGAACGGTGGAGATCGGACTGCGAAGCGTCCCTCGCTCCCAACGGGAAGCGGCGCACTCGCTCGGGCTGCGCCCCGTCGCCGTCGTGCTCCGGGTGGTCCTCCCCCAGGCGCGCCCCGCGGTACTCGCCGGTTTGATCCTCGGACTCGGTCGTGCCCTCTCCGAGACCGCCGCGCTGGTGTTCACGTCGGGCTACTCGACACGTCTTCCGCGTTCGCTGTGGGAGTCGGGCCGAACGCTGTCCGTGCACATCTACGACCTCGCCGGTAACGTCGCCGGAGGCGAGCCCGCCGCGTGCGCGACCGCGTTGGTCCTGGTGCTCCTCCTCTTCGCGCTCAACGGGATCACTCGACTCTTCCTGGCCGCGTTCGAGCGGAGGCTCTCGCGATGATGTCGACCGGAGATTCGTGCGGCTGCGCCGTTCTGGAGACACGATCCCTCAGCCTGAGTTATGGGTCGACACCGGCATTCACGGATGTGTCCCTCCAGCTCCCCAAGTGCGAGATCACGGCGCTGATCGGGCCGTCGGGCTGCGGCAAGACCAGCCTTCTCTCGACGCTGAATCGACTCTGTGATCTCGTCCCCCACTGTCGGGTCTCGGGGCAGGTGTTGCTCGAAGGTCGAGACATACGCGGTCGCGACGTCGACCTCGTGGGCCTGCGGCGACGCGTCGGCATGATCTTCCAGCGACCCAATCCGTTCGGGTTCTCGATCGCGAAGAACCTCGCTCTCCCCCTCCGGGAGCACGGGATCCGCGACCGCACCGAGATCGAGCGACGAACGGAGGGCGCGCTCCGGGACGTCGGGTTGTGGGATGAGGTGAAGGATCGACTGAGAGCACCGGCGACTCAGTTGTCCGGTGGTCAGCAACAGCGCCTCTGCCTCGCCCGTACCCTCGCGTTGGAGCCGGAGGTGCTGCTTCTCGACGAGCCATGCAGTGCACTCGACCCGATTTCCTCGGCGACCGTCGAGGATCATCTCCTCACACTCCGAGGCCGATTCACCATGGCGGTCGTCACACACAACCTCGCGCAAGCGAAACGCATCGCCGACCGCGTCGCGTTCTTCTGGGCCGGAGCGTCCGGCGGTCGACTGATCGAGTGCGGCACGGCAGACGCGGTGTTCGAGTCTCCCCAGGATCCGCTGACGCGGGACTACGTCGCGGGCCTTCGTGGTTGATCACTATTGGCCGCTTGGTCGAACGAATGATCCCGAGTAGACTCGCGGCTCTCGAGAGACTCTGGCCGCCCGTTGAAAAGCGCTGCCGAGATCCAAAACGTGCGTCGAGCAAGGGGTGTGAGGGCGGTCCGTCGAATATCGGCGTCGACGCCCGGCCGCCGGAAGTCTCGGCTCTCGGAGTCTCGGACCGTGCGAGTCACCCTCGAAGGATCTTCAGCATGACCCCCGGTTCTTATTCCCGAGACGAAGTGCGATCGGATGTCGCTTCCCGAGATAGCGCGGGACCCGACGCGGAGCGAACCGAAGCTCCGCGACCCCGGCGAGTCGAGACTCGTGAGCAGTGGGAAGCGCTCACTTCCCCGGTGCGCTACGACATCGTCGACCTGCTGAGGAGCATCGGTCCGTCTTCCGTGACCGATCTCGCGAAGCACATGGGGCGACCGGCCGATTCCCTCTACTACCACCTCAAGAAGCTGCAGTCGGTCGAGCTCGTGCGCCAGTGCGGCACGCGACAGCGCATGGGGCAGTCGGAGGCAATCTTCGAGATCGCGGGCGACGGCATCGATCCCGGAGATCCGCGCGACCCTCAACAGCGCCCGTTCGTCGCCCAGCTCCTCTCCGCGGTGCTCCGGATGACCGAGCGCGACGTGAAGGGTGCGATCGCGCGCGATGACATCGTGCTCGACGGCGAGGACAAGAACCTCTACGGCCGGCGAGATCTCGCCTGGCTGGATCGGCGCGACCTCGCGAGGGTGAACCGCCACCTCGCCGCGATCGGCGAGATCATCGAGAGTGGCCGGAGGAGTCGAAAGGGCGAGCTGTTCGCGCTGACGACTTTCTTGACTCGTCTCACCACCGAGGCCGTCGACCAACACGGTCGACGAGCGACCCCGACCGACTGAATCCGCAACTGCCGCCCGGTCGGGCGGCGAGCTGACACTCCGGCGAAGCCGAGAGAGTATCGAGGGCCGACGTTC
>JAGQRC010000165.1 GCA_020425835.1 Planctomycetota bacterium
AGTGACAACACCGACTGCGGTGATCCCGGTCACGGGACGAACGATGCGCCCGTCGACGTCGAAGTATAAACCAAGGGGAGGCCGATTCGGCCGACGCAACGAACGGGAAGGCGTGGAACTCTCGTCCGGGGACCGCCTTCGAGGCGTGCGCCTCGACGCACGGACCGCCTCGGACGGCCCGAGGTGCGCACGGTGGGAGCCGAGCCTCTTTCGGGGGTACAAACCGCGTCCGGATCTGCCGTCGGGCTCGTGGACTCAGTACAGCTCTTCGAGGACCTTCTTCTTGTCCTCGAAGAAACGATCGAACTTGGGATCTCGCCCGAAGCTCTTCCGCAACGCCTCGAGGGCAGAGGTCGCGGTCTCGGCGTCGCGCGCACAACGCGCGCCGCGGAAGACGAACCGCCAGAAGTCGAACAGGTCCGGTGGTCCTCCGCGCTCGAGGGTGGCTCCGGTCTTGAACAGGCGATAGGTGCCGTTGGTCGCGTCACCGAACGCTTCGACCCAGTCCTGGCGACTTCCCGATTCTCGGGCGGCATCTCGTTCGGCGCGATAGTCATCGAGCACCGAGCGCACTCGACGCTCCCGAGCGCGTTGTCGGTATCGACCCAAGGCGCGCGTGGAGTTTCCGGTCGCACGATCGTCGCCCCACTCCTCGCCCAGATCGACCGAGAGCGCCTCTTCGTGCTCCCACGCCGCCGCCTCGCGGTTCCGCTCTCGCTCGAGACGTGGATCGGGATGCTCGATGACCGGCGTCCGATCGGCCGCCGATCCATCGACGCCCCCCCCGTCGCCGTCGGGGACCCTCTCCCTCACCGCGGGCTCGGCCGGTCGATCGTCGGGCCGGGAAGGGACGGGCTCCTTCTCGACGATCGGCTTCGATTCCCTGGTGGGTCTCTCCGCCGACTCTCCGACAGCAGGCCGAAGTTCCCTCTCGGCATGGACGACACCATCCGTCGGAAACTCGCTCGGGCCGCGCTCGATCTCGACGGGATCACTCGATGGGGCCGGAGCGGGGCCGATGCGCTCGGGTGCGGGGCCGATGCGCTCGGGAGCGGGGCCGATGCGCTCGGGTGCGGGGCCGATGCGCTCGGGTGCTGGGCCGATGCGCTCGGGAGCGGGTTCCGCCGGCGGTGTCATTCGCCCGCCGTCGATCCCGATGTCATCGCTCACTTCATCCGATGGGGTGTCGGTTCGATCGCCGACCGGTGTCGCAAACGTCCGCGGCGCGACCCCACAAAGGAGCAGCGCGATCGCGCCGACCCTGATCATAGACGAGAGCGATCCGATGAAGGACGCTGGGGCAACACCGTCTTCTGGGGCGATGGACAACGATCGAACGGACCCGTCATCGGGAGACGGGACGTCCCCCGACCTCGCTTCGGATCTCACGCCGGTCATACGGCTCCCTTCGCGAACTCGAGCACGACCGCTCGGCCGGAGTGCCGCATGATGCGGACACTCACGGCCTCGCTCCGCGGAAGATCGCGGTGGTGGCGGAGTGCATCGGGTTCTTCCATCGCTGGGCGCGGCCCGCGCGGATTAGACCACAGCGCAAGCTCTTTGGCTATCGCAGGGTATGAGGTGGGACGCGCAGCCTCTCGATGTCGTTCAGTGCACATGCCGCCCTTGGCGGAGCCCACCCCCACCACTCCGGTCTTAAACCCTTGCCGACCCGTCTCTCCGCGCCAGGCGCGGGACGAAGAGGTCGAGCAACCCGGGAAGGTCATCGACATGGACCCAATGGGCCGCCTCGTCGAGAACGTGCACCGCGGCGGGACCGAGGGTCTCGCGGAAGCGCGCCCGGCTCACGTCCGAGACGACGGGTGAGCGACCGCCGATGACGGCCTGTCCGACGCTCGACACCGACTCGAGGAGCGGCCACGCGTCGAGCCGCCGGTAGTCGACGAGCAACGCCTCGATCGCATCGAGCGACAGCCGGAAGTGAAGCGGCTCATCCCCATCGCCTCGGCGCAGGTTCGTCGCGAGCCACGCGGCGACCGGACGGGTGATCCCTCGGCCACCCATCGCGTCGATGAACTCGTCGCGCGACTCGAACGGGCCGCGCGTCCCCCGCAGTGCCGCGAGCACGCGATCGACGTCGTCCCCTCGCAACGTCGCCCGCTGGGGGGCTTGCGGACCGGGGTCCCCGTCCAGCACCCAGACGCCCTGGAGCGGAAAACCGCGCGCCCGCCGACGCGCCGCATAGGCGATCGCGACCTTGCTCCCGAACGAGTGTCCCGACACGGCGTCCACCGGTCCGCCGAGGTGCGGCTCGAGTTCGACCAACGCATCGACGCAGCGTTCGACCGTGAACGGAGGCTCACGGTCCAGTGATCGTCCGTGAGCGGGAAGATCGACGAGAGCGACACGCCAATCGGGTCGACGCTCGATGAGGCGGCGGCCGAACGTCACCCAGTTGCTGCCGCTGCCGAGGATCCCGTGCAGCACGACGAGCACGGGAGCCTCGACATCGGAACCGAGAAGGACGTGATGCAATGGGACTGGGGATTCGTCGGATGAGCGGGCAGACAGCGGACGAGAGGACATCGCGACTCCGGTGGCGCGACCTCGACGAGACCGCGGCCACGCGGCCTCTTTCCGCCGACCAAACCGTCGTTCCCTCGTCGATGACGTCGCTAAGCAGGAACGGGAGCTTCGCCGAGCGCGCGCTCGATGTCCAGGACCAGGAGCAATCGGCCCTCGAGCTTGTACGCCCCGCGCAGGAGCTCGCGCCCGATGCCCTGCACCGTCGCGGGAGGCTCCTCGAATCCTTCACGAACCGTCACGACATCGCCGATACGGTCGACGAGGCAGGCGATCGGTCCGCCGTCCGCGCGGACGACGACGTTGATCGGCGACTCGTCGGCCGAGCGAGGCGGCATCCCGAGCTTCTCCCGGAGATCGATCGCGGTCACGATCTGCCCACGCAGGTTGATCAGACCTCGCACGCAGGGTTCCGCGAGCGGCACCGGCGTGAGCTCCAGGTGCCGGATGACCTCCTGGACGTGCTGGACCTCGACTCCGAAGTAGTGGTCCCCGAGGTGAAACGTGCAGAACTGGTTCTCGTGCGTCATGCTTCGACCAACTCCTCCTCGAAGACATCGAGCTCCCCGTAGATCGACGTCCACGCCTCACGAATCACCGCGTCGATGTCGAGGAGTTCGGTGACGCGGTCCTGGATGACTGCGGTTCCGAGGACTCCGTGACGCGTGCTCGAGCCCCGTGTGTCGATGTCCGCGGCGACGATGTCGACGATTCGCTCGACGACCAGGCCGACGCTCTTCGCGCCGAGCCGGTAGACCAACACCTGACGATGCTCCGACTCATCCGCGGGATCGCTGCGGTAGACCGAGCGCCTCTCCGGCAGCAGCGACGAGACGTGGAACAGCGGCATGATCTGGCCGCGGTACTGCACCACCTCCACGCTCCCGGTGCACTCGGTCGACTCGACGGGGATCTCCTCGAGGCGGGCGATCTTCGAGATCGGCACCGCCATGCGCCCGTCATCCGGGCTCGAGAAGATCAGCAGCGTCTCGCGCTCCTCCGAGCGCGACGACTTCGAGGACGACTCACCGCCGTCCTCGGGACCGTGGTCGCGCACCTCGGAGAGCACGCGCGCACGGAGCGCGAGGCCCAACACGTCGAGGATCAGAGCCACGCGGCCGTCGCCGAGGATGGTCGCTCCCGCGAACACGGGAATACCCTTGAGGTGCTTGCCGACCGGCTTCACGACGATCTCCTGGGTGTCGTTGACCTCGTCGACGACGAGCCCGAACGTCTTCGCATCCGCCTGGAGCACGACGATGTTGAGCGGATGAGGTTCCCCGTCGATCGGTCGCTTCCCGAGCACCTCGTTCAGGAAGACGAGCGGGAGCAGTCGACCGCGCAGACGATAGACCGGGGCCCCCTGGATGAACTCGATCGCCGTCTCGACCTGGTGGGCCTCGATGCGCACGAGCTCGACGAGACTCAGCTGAGGAATCGCGAAGCGCTCCAGGCAGCTGGTCACCGTCAGCGCCGGGACGATGGCGAGCGTGAGCGGGATCTTGATGCGGAGGGTGGTGCCCTCTCCGAACACGGAGTGGATCTCGGTCTTCCCCCCGATCCGCGCGATGTTCGTCTTCACCACGTCCATCCCGACACCGCGCCCCGAGACGTTCGACACCGTCTCCGCGGTGGAGAAGCCCGCTCGGAAGATCAGCCCCTGCGCCGCGCGCTCGGTCATCTCCTCCGCTTCCTCGGGCGTGATCAGACCGCGCTCCACCGCCTTCTTCTTGATGCGCTCGGTGTTGAGCCCCCCGCCGTCATCGGAGACCTCGATGATCACACTGCCGCCTTCGTGGAAGGCTCGCAGGAGGATCGTGCCCTCGGCGGATTTCCCGTTCGCCACGCGCCTCTCGCTGGGCTCGATCCCGTGGTCGACGCAGTTCCGCAGCACGTGGGTCAACGGGTCCTTGATCGCCTCGATCAGCGTCTTGTCACACTCGGTGTCCTTGCCCTCCATCTCGAGCTTGACCGACTTGCCACACGCCTTCGCGAGGTCGCGGATGACGCGCGGGTACTTGTTCCAGACGGTCGCCATGCTCTGCATGCGCGTGCGCATGAAGAGCTCCTGGAGCTCGGTGGTGATCAGGTTCAACCGTTGCGACGTCGCCAGAAGCCCCGAGTCCTCCTGATGTGAGGTGTGCTGGAGGATCTGGTTGCGCGCGAGGACCAGCTCGCCGACGAGGTTCATCAACTTGTCGAGAAGCCCCACGTCCACTCGGATCGTCGACTCTCCGACACCCGATCCACGCTTCGCTCCGGTCGACGTCGCGGTCTCCGGCTTCCGTTCCGGAGCGACTGCGGTCGGGGCTTCGTCGTCGCACGCAAGGTCGATCTCGATCGCCTGCACCGCCGCGGGAACCACCGAGGGCGCCGGCTCGTCGGCTGGCACCTCGCTGACCGGCCCAGCGGTCTCGGCCGTGATGGTCGTCGCCTTCGGCGGCTCGGACCGCGTCCCGGACTGGAGCTCCTCGAGCCGTGCGATCAGCTCCGGATACTCCTCCTGGCCCTCGGCCTGGGTCTCATCGATAGCCGCGAGGATGGTCCGAGTCGCATCGATCATCGCCAACAGCGCGTTCGCGATGTCCGGCTCGAAATCCAACGTACCGTCCCGCAGCCGATCGAGCAGGTTCTCCCCGACGTGGGTCAACCGTTCGAGCTTGTGGAACTCGAGGAACCCGCAGGTCCCCTTGATCGTGTGCACCGTTCGGAAGATCCGGTTGAGAATCTCCCGATCGTTCGGATTCTCCTCGAGAGCGAGGAGATCCAGGTCGACCTGCTCCAGGTTCTCGTGGCTCTCGATCAAGAACTCGCGAATGATCTCTTCCATGCTGCCTCGCCTTGCGATGACCGCGTGACCGACCGCACCCTGATACGGGTTTCCACGCGGTCTCGTCTTCGGCTATCGGCCGGCGGACGGGGCAGACTTGCGCACAACCGTCGAGTGACGGCCGCATCGGGCGATGGTATCGGAACTTCTCGTCCCCCCGAACTCTCGCGACTCCGTGCGCCCACGCCCCGGGTCGATCGGAGGATCACGGGCCCCGATGCGTCGACCGGATGAGCTCTCCCGCCGCATCGAACACCAGGACCATCGCCTGGCGAGAGGGTGCCGAGACGAGGTGAGAGCGCCCCCGCACTCCCAACGTGACTCCGGTCGCCCGATGACCTTCGTTCACGATGACCACCCACGTGCTGCTCGCGAACTCGAGCGCACGGACCAACAGCGCGGGGGACGGCGGAGCGACCGAGATCGCGGGCTCGACCCCAGCGACTCGGAGCGCCTCCCGATACACCTGTCGTCGCAGCGTGTCCTCGAGCGCGAGCTCCAACGGTAGCGCACAGTGCATCTGCTGGCCTCGTCCGCGCTCGCGGATCACCACGAGTTCCTCCCGCTGAGCGGCACGCACCGATTCGATGTCGTCGAGAGTGTGATGAAGGGTCGCGATCGATCCGTCGCCGAGGTCGACCGTCTCGATCGACGCCAGTTCTCGGTCGAGCCCACCCCACCGCTCGGCGGGCCGTCCCGCGTCGTCGGCCTCACCGAAGCCCGAGCCGAGCAATACTGCTCCGCGGTCGACGGCGTCGGTGAGGTCGCGCCACGCCGCGTCGGCGATGCCGGAGCACGACGGGAGGATGATCAGGCCGTAGCGCGGGGCACCAAGGTCGTCGACCAACGCTCCGGCCGTCCGGTACTCGGGCACTACTTGCACGGCGACGTGGAGCTCCCGACCGAACAGCTCCATTGTCCGTTTGGCGCGATCCACCTGACGTCCGCGCGCTCCGACGTGGTCCGAGTACGGGAGGATCAGCGCGACGCGCGGCGGTCGGAGACCGGTGGCCGCCACGACCGGGTCCCTGAAGAACCGCGCGAAGCGCCGCCACTCGACGTGCTCCGGCTTGTAGCTCCCATCCACCCGGCGCAGCCCGATCGCCACCTCGTTGTCGGAGTCCATGGTGGGGTTGACGTGGTAGCACCAGTCGATGACTCCGAACGCTCCGGCCGCGAAGGAGTAGCCGATCTTGCGGCTCAGCAGCTCGGCGGCAGTCGAGGGGCGACGGAACGCCTCACCCGAGAGCGCCTCGCGGTTCATGATGCCGGTTTCGCTGACGAGGAGCGGTCGGTCGGGGGCCTTCGCGAAGACCCCGTCGAAATAGAGCGCATCGTTGAACCACCAACTGTGGATCGAGGTGAAGTCCACGACGTCGGCGTGGAAGAGAGGGTGCGGCCGCTCGAGCAATCCCCCTTCGTCCTGCCCCACCGTGACCGGTGCGTTCGATCCGGCAGCGCGCACCGCGCGCGTCATGGCACGGACCCAGTCGACGAACGCGTCCTGAGAGAAGTGGACCCATTCCTTCGCGCGGTAGGGGCGGTGCTCGGCGAAGACGGGGCGATCGGCGAAGTCATCGTCGACCGGCAGTCCGATCGGCTCGTCCGGTCGGAGCCGCCACCGCGATCGGACTTCCGCCTCCCAGCCGCCGGGCGCGTCCGCGTAACGCTGCTCGAGCCATGTCCGGAAGGCGCGCTCCTCGTACGGATCCCCGTGCGGCCGGGCCTGCCACAGCTTGTCGGGAGACGCGAAGGAGGGCTCGTTGATGAAGTCCCAGAGGATCTCCTTCGCCTCCGCGAACCGGCTGGCGATCGCGCCGACGTAGGCCTCCTGTGCCTCGCGAGAGCGAGGGTCGAAGTAGGGACTCGCCCCGCCGAAGCTCTCCGGAACGAAGGCGAAGAAGGTGAAGAGCACCGGAATGTCGTGACGACGGGCCGTGAGGTAGTACGCCTCGAGGTTTCGGAGAAAGGCCTCATC
>JAGQRC010000166.1 GCA_020425835.1 Planctomycetota bacterium
TCGCTTCTTCGTGAACACGTTCAACGGCTCCGCCTGGTCGATTCCCGCCTTCCTCACCGACGATGAGGATGGCTACCTCGATCCGGACTGGGACACCGACGACCCGTTCACCCAGGACGGCAACAGCCGCGACTTCGGCTTCGTCCCGGGTGGCGAGTCCGGCGTGCCCATGGCGTCCGGCTCGTGGCTCTTCTGGATCCGCTACACCGAGAACGCCTCGGGCGGCAGCATCGAGCACGAGGCGATCCAGGGCCGACGGATCTTCGACACGGTCCTTCCCGCGACGAACTGAGGAGGAAGACGAGCGAGCACATCGACGGACTCCAACCTCCTGCCGATGGGCCTCGTCACGCTTCTTCGACAGGGCCGAGTCTCCGCGTGCTCGCGGGGCTCGGCCCTTCGTCGTTCCCCGTTCGAGTCGACAGCGCTCACGGACAGCTCGGGAACCATGTGCACGCGAGGCCATCGCCGGTCGAGTCGCTGCCACACAGCGGATACGGTGACGGGGGTGGCGGTCCGCCCGAGAACAGATGGGTCAGGGCGGAGATCGGATCGGAGATGTCGACGCTGCCGTCGTCGTTGACATCCCCAGCGTCGTCGCAGTCCACCGTGGGGATGCCCCCGAAGAGCGCATCGAGGGTGGCGATCACATCGGCGACGTCGAGGTTGCCATCCGCGTTGACGTCTCCTCGGACGAAGCTCGTCAGCATCGAGCTCCCGTCCCACGCATCGACGGTGAGCGCTCCGGTTCCGAGCGGGTCGAGGTGGGGCGCGAGCGCCGGCCACTCCGCACTCAGCTTGAAGAACTCATCCCACTCGAACGAGCCGCAGGTCGCACCGACTCCACCGGTCAGAACCCCGACCACTCGATGGTCCTGGTCCAGGAGCGCGCCACCGGATGAGCCCCCTTCGGTGAGGCCGACCTCCCAGTCGTCGATGCGCCAGAAATCGGTCCCGAAGCTGTCGAGGCCACACCCGGCTGCGCAGTCGATCGCGGGATCGTCGTCGATCATGATCTGGAGCGGCTTGTCGGCGGGGAATCCCAAGGTCGCGCTCTGGGTCGGTGCGACGCCATCCCGTCTCCAGCCGAGGTAAGTCACGTCGAACGAGCTCTCGAGGTCACCGCCGTCGAGCTCGAAGAGTTGCAGGTCCCCGAACGGCCAGATGGAATGGTAGAGGTCCGTCGCTCCGGTCGTGAACACGAGCGGCGCATCGCTGCTCGTGCAGGTCGAGTTCTCGTAGTTCCAGTAGAACGACAGCGTCGATGGGTCGAGGAAGAACTCGCAGTGCGCCGCGGTCAGGTAGAGGTTGCGACCATCCTGCGCAGTGTTGTTGAGCAACTGTCCGGTGCAGATGAACTCGCCGTCGTAGCCTTCGGCGAACGCCTGCTTCTCGAGCTGGTAAGGGGCACCCTCCGGGCAGTTGATGTCGCGTTGGCACGCGAACGGACCACCGAACGCGCTGGTCCCGGTCGACGCCCCCGGGGCTCGATCCGGAATCGAGGTCATCCCGAGCGCGTTCGCGAATCCGTGGGACGCCGACTCCAGGTTCAACGCGAACGGGGCGGGAATCGCGTCCGGCACGAACACCTCGATCACCGCGCTCTCACCGGGGACCACCGGCGATCCGAATCTTCCCGTCTCCTTGGTGTCGGCCACGCCGAACGGGCCCGCCGCATACTGTTGGTGCTCCGAGACGAAGTAGACCTCGACCCCGGACGCCAGCGTGAACGTCGAGAACTTGAAGCTCAGGAACAGCGCATCCGCAGATTGCACGCGGAGTCGGGCGATCGCACCACCGGAGGGAACGCTCTCCCAGGTCGCGGCACCGGCGACGTCGATGTCGAGCGGGACGGCCAGGGCGACGCGTCGCGCCCCGTGTCCTTCGCTGATGGGAATCGCTTCGACGTCCAGCGGTCCGATCGCGACCGTCGCGAGGAGATCCATCGGCAACGCATCGAACGAGGCGCTCGGGGGCGAGGCGTCACCCGTGGCCGAGGCGATCGAGGTCGCGAGCGAAACCGTGACGAGGGCGGCCCAGAGGAGTCGTCGGTCGCGCACATCGATCCCTTCGAGTGGGGGCGGAGCTCCGGAGCGTGGCGACCGACGATACTGCTTCGGTCACCGCGGCGATAGGTCGACGCGCGGAGCCGCGAAGGCGGCGTGCCGAACGACCTCGCGGCCGTCGATCGACAGGATCACCGCGTCCGTCGCCCCCTCGCGTTCCACATCGCCGCTGAGCACCTGGAGCCCCCGGCAGTGGAAGCGGTTGCAGATGTCGGCGCGAAGCGTTCGGGGAAGGGTGCACCCCGTTTCGCCGTGGTAGACGCACGACCCGGTGAACGTGCGCTCGGGGAGAAGGTGACGGTACGTCTCGAGGAGACGGTCGCGCTCGATCTCGGGCTCGTCCGCGATGACGCGGACGATCGTCGACGTGTCGAGGAACGCGGTGTCGCCACCCAGATTGCAGCAGTGACCCCGACAGAGGGCGCATGCGGCGGACACGAGCTCCGGCGACGCCGAGATCGGCTGCTCACCGCCCCGCTCTTCGAGCTTGCCCGTCGCTGCTTCGGACGGGGGGCCGAGCGGGCCCCCGAGGACAGCGTCGACGATCGACCGGAGGTGCTCCTCGAAGATCGATCGGCGATCGTCGGGGAGGGGGCTGGTCTCCCCTCGGTTGGCGGGAAGGCGACCGACGATCCCGCTGGTGACCTCGGGATACCGCGCGAGCCCTTCGGCATCCTGACTCTGTCGCCGTCTCGTCTCATCCCGCGCGACGCCCTGACGAGCGCAGCTGCCCTTGTTGCACCAATCCCGACCCAGGAACATGGCGTAGTGATCGAGGTCGGTGCCGCAGTAGCAGCAGTTCCGAGCCTTCGGCGCGCCCATGTGACCTCCTTCCGTCGTCTCCCGCACGATCTTCCCCGGAATCGTCCGAAAGCACGAGGCTTCGCGTGAACTCCTCCTTCCCGGACGCCGCGCTCGACCTGCCGGATGACGCTCGGCGGCGCGTTCGAGACGCTTTTCTCCTCGATCCGCACGTGACCTTCCTCAATCACGGCTCGTTCGGAGCTTGCCCCCGTGCGGTGTTCAACGTCCAGCGCGACATCCGACACCGGATCGAGCAGCAACCCGTGCGCTTCTTCCTTCGCACGTTGCCCGCTCTCCTCGACCGTGCCCGCGAGCGACTGGCACACTTCGTCGGCGCCGATCGGGAGGGCCTCGTCTTCGTGCCGAACGCGACGGCCGGGGTCAACATCGTGCTGCGCTCGATCGCGCTGGCCCCGGGCGATGAGTTGCTCACCACCAATCATGCCTATCGCGCCTGCCGCAACGCGCTCGACTTCGTCGCCGCGCGTCGCGGCGCGCGCGTCGTCATCGCGGAGGTCCCGCTCCCGATCCCCGGTCCCGCAGCCATCGTCGACGCGATCCTCGCGCAGGTCACCGATCGGACCCGACTCGCGCTCATCGACGGCGTGACCAGCTCGACGGCGACGATCTTCCCGATCGAGCGCCTCGTTCCGGAGCTTCACGCGCGCGGCGTCGACACGCTGATCGATGGAGCGCACACGCTGGCGATGTTGGACGTCGACCTCGAGTCGCTGCGGCCGACCTACTTCACCGCGAACTGTCACAAGTGGCTCTGCAGCCCGAAGGGCGCGGCGATCCTGGTCGTCGATCCGCGGATGCGGGAGCAGGTGCATCCGCTGGTGATGAGTTACGGAGGCGACATCCCGATCCCCGGTCGCTCCGTCTACCACCGCGAGTTCGACTGGCCGGGGACCCACGACCCGAGCGCGTTCATCGCCGCCGCGCATGCGATCGACGAGCTTCCCCGCCTGGCGGGGCTCGACTGGCCGAAGATCCGTGCACGCAACCGAGCGCTCGCGCGATTCGGTCGCGACCGACTCCTCGAGGTCGTCGGCGGTGTGCCCGCGGTCCCCGACGAACTCTTGGGGTCGATCGCTTCGGTGGCGATACCACCCTCGGTCACGGAGCCCGTCTCGCGGAATGCGGGCTACCTGCCGAGCGATCCGCTCTACGAAGCGCTCGTCGAGCGACACTTCGAGGTCCCGGTGTTCCACTGGCCCGCGCCACCGCACCGATGGATCCGAGTCTCGGCCCAGATCTACAACCACCCAGAAGAGTACGTCCGTCTCGCCGATACCGTCGGAGAGTTGCTCCGAGCGGAACGGAGATGACGCGACGAGTGGGTCGACCGCGAAGGTCGCCGCGTCACCGTCGGTCGTAACCCGTTGTCAGCGGACTGCTCCATTCCCACCGCAGCGAACGAGTCCTCCAGCTTCGGGAACGGAGAGACCCGACACCGACTGAAGTTCGCGAGTTTCTCGCCTCCGACGCCCGGGGATCGTCTCCGCCTGATCCGTGGCGCAGCACGGCAACGGCAAGATCGGTGCACGGGTCTCGGTTCGATCTCCCGACGCGGGAGGTCGGTGGATTCGGTCGGGTACCTCGACCACGCGTGTTCCACCGTGGATCGGCGCTCGCTCGAGTTCCCGCCATCGTTGGGTCCTGGACAACGGAGGTGTACCGTGCTCGAGGCTCGTTCTCCTACCCCCACTGTCGCCGCGCCAGCGAGAGCGGCTCGGCGACTGAACCTCGTTTCGATCACCGGAATGGTGATGGCGGTCGTCGGTGCCGCGCTCTGTGTCGCCCACTTCGCCGTCGGACCGGCCACCGGACACCTGACCCTGAAACTCGAGACGAAGCCCACCGTGATGACCGTCGCCTACAAGGCGTACGGGAACGCGGAGGCTTCCGACGGCAAGTACTGGTTGGGAAAACTGGTGCTCGGGAACGACGGGAAGGGACCGTTGCGCGACCTCCACGTCAGCTACCGCGTTCCGGGCTCCATCGAATGGACGACGCCGGACTCCGCGGCGGAGATCCTGCCGAAGCAGACCGCGGTTCTTCCGATCTACCCGCGATTCCCATCCTCCGTCACCAAGATCCGCACTCGAACGCCCGCCGTGCTCGAGGTGAAGGTCGAATACACGAGCGGCGGAGAGACCGAGAGCAGGATCGAGAAGCGGCCGTTCGAGCTTCGGGGGGTCACGGAGATCGAGTACACGAGCATCGGCTCCGACGAGATCATCAGCTGGTACGACATGTGGGACAACAGCGAGGTCCTCGCGGCGTTCATGACCGACGAGGACGAGGTGGTGAAGACCTACTTCGGGAAGATCAGCGAGACGATGGGGGGGACACCGTACGTCAACTCCACCGAGGCGATGATCAAGCTGTTGCGCGCGATCTACGAGTTCGAGGTCGGCACCGGGATGGTCTACATGGGAGCGAAAGGGGTCCCGGAGAAGCTCGGCGACGCGACGACCCTGGTGCAGAGCGTCAAGCTCCCGCGCGAGGTGATCCGCGGCAACAGCGGCACCTGCATCGAGCTCACGATCCTGATGTCTTCGCTCCTCCGTCAATGCGGCGTCAAGAGCACCATGGTGCTCATCCCCGGGCACGCGTTCCCGGTGATCGAGACATCGGGTGGCCTCGTCGCCTTCGAGACGACCGGGATCATGGGTCCGAACCTCGGTGGTGTCTCGACCTTCGAGAAGGCACTGGAGGACGGCAACGCCACGTGGGAGAAGTGCACGAAGGGTGAGATCCCGTTCGTCATCGTCGACTACCTGGATCACCAGGACCGAGGGCTCCGGCCGCCGGAGCTCGACCCCGTCGACGTCACGGCGTTGACGCAGATGTTGGCCGAGCGGATCCGCAACCGAACTCGGCCCCCGACACCGAACCCTCTCGACGGGGATCCGCGAGTCCCACCTCCTGATCCGACGACCGTGACCCATCCCCAGACCTATCGCGATCCGACCGGTCGATTGACGGTGGGCTACCCCACGCAGTGGATGACCGACTACACGTCGCTGCAGATGATCCAACAGTCCGCGCCGTGGTACTTGATGAGTGCGTCGGACCCGCAGAGCGGTTGGGGGGTCGATGTCTACGGTTTCGGTTCCGGGAACCAACGCGAGTGCCTGCAGGCGCTCGGTCAGCTCGGATCCTCCCTCGGGTTCAGCGTCTCCTTCGGATCGTCGCAGCCGGTGCAGATCAACGGAGTGGCGTGGAGCGCGACCCCCTTCTCCTACGACGCGCTGGGGCAGCCGATCACCGGGAGGGTCTACCTCTCCTCCGCACCGCAGGGCACCTACGGCGTGAGTGTCGGGGGGCCGACCGCGACCGCGCAGCTCGCGCAGCCGACGGTCGATCGGATCGTCAACTCCATCCAGCTCGGAAGGTAGCCGTCCCATGACGACCAAGAGTCGCCCTACCACGTGGATTCTCGGCGTGATCGCCATCGTGGCGCTCGGCGTTCCGGAGACGCGGATGGTCCGTGCCGCGGAGACGATGCAGTTCGACGAGACGATTCGGATCGACGAGCTCGGCGACGCGACATTCGCCATCCGCATCCGCCTCAACGCGAGCCAGTTCCAGGAGTGGCAGCAGCGCTACGGCATGAACCCCTCGCTCCTGCGACGAGAGATCTGCCGAGACCTGACTCCGTACGAGATCGCCGACTTCGAGCTCGACAAGAACGACCTGGAGCGGGAGATCCTGATCACGATCGCGGCCAAGGGGGTCACTCGCTACCTGGGTGACGGCCACGTCGAGTTCGACGTCCCGAAGGAGTGGAAGCTCGTCGACAAGGATGGCCCGGAGCTCAAGTTCAACTGCGTCGAGCCGCTCTCGGACGGCAACTCGATCCAACACTTCATCACCGCCGAGTTGCCGCCGAGCGCGACCGAAGTCTCCGATCCGGTGCCCGCCGTCGGTGGCGATCATCGCCTGACCTACGACGTCCCCGTTCGCACGGGATCTTCGCTCGGTCTTCTCGCGGGTGTGCCGCTGTTGATCGTCGGGATCGCTCTCACCCTTTTCGGGTTCGCGCGGGGAAGCTGACTCGCCTTGACCGCGGCGCCCGAAACGGGTCGACTCCGGAGTTTGGAACATCCGGAGCTTTCGATTCAGGAGGGGCGCAGAGCCATGGCCAGGGTGCTGATCATCGGAGCGGGGGGCGTCGGGAACGTCGTCGTCCACAAGTGCGCGCAGGTCTCGGAGCTGTTCGAGCACATCACGCTCGCGTCGCGCACCGTCTCCAAGTGTGAGGCGATCGCCGCGCGGGTGAGGGAGAAGCTCGGACGGACCATCGAGGTCGCGGCCGTCGACGCGGACGACGTCGCTCAGACCGCCGCGCTGATCCGAAGGGTCGAGCCCGATCTGGTGATCAACGTCGCGCTCCCGTACCAGGAT
>JAGQRC010000167.1:0-3086 GCA_020425835.1 Planctomycetota bacterium
TCGCGCCGTCTCCAACAGATGACGAAGGTTCAGCCGGCCCCAACCCATGTACGAATCGTGTCCCGGCGTGTCCTCGAACGAGGTCCCCACCTGGTCATCACAAGTCGAGGCGAGTCGTGTCTCGACGTCGCCGACCGTCAACGATGGATCGAGCGAGAGAAGCAGGGCCACCGCACCCGCGACGAACGGAGTCGCGCACGACGTCCCACCGAACGACGGCTCGTAGTCTCCGAGATCGGAGCCCGCGGACCCGAGGAGGTCCGTGGTCGGGGAGAGGACGCCCGGGGCGACCAGCGTCAGCGCTGGGCCGAAGTTGCTCCCCCACCACCACTCGCCATCGCAGGAGAACGGAGCGCATCGCTCGTCGCACGGACTCGACGCGCCGACGGCGATCGTGTTCGCGTAGGCAGCGGGGTAGGCGACCGGTCCGTTGTTGTTCTGGGCCGCAAAGATCACGACACAGCCCGCGCCGCTGCGGCCGACGGTCCTCGCATAATCGATCGCTGCTTCCTGAGCCGTGTCGGGCAGCGAACCGCCCCAGGAGCAGGAGATGATGTGGGCACCGTTGTCGGCGGCCCACGTGATGGCGTCGATGGTCCAGGCGGTCTCGGTCCAGTGGAGACCATAGCCGACACGGACCGGGAGGATCTTCGCGCTCCAGGCGACGCCGGCGACGCCGATCCCGTTGTCGCCGACGGCGGCTGCGATCCCCGCGCAAGCCGTGCCGTGCTCATCGTTCGAGGCGGCCTGGCCCGGCGCCCCCGACGGCGGAGCGAGGTCGGTCGCGTCGTAGCCGGGGAGGATGTTGGGCGCGAGGTCGGGGTGGAGCAACTCCACCCCCTCGTCGATGATCGCGATCACGATGCCACTGGCATCGATCCGGGCATTGAGTCCGTACAGCGCCCGAGCGTCCGCGCCCGCGACCCCGGGCCCCTGCCCGGTGTTCTCGAGTCCCCACTGCTCCGCGTACAGGGGATCGTTCGGACGCGATGCGGGGCCGACCGGGCAGATCCAGTTCGGCGAAACGCTGCGGACATCGGGATCGGTCTCGAGCCGTCGACACCAGTCGAACACATCCATCGGGGCGCCCACGAACCGGGCGAGCAACGTCGGCGTGTGACCGGGGAAGACTCGGATCACCGAGAGTCCCTCGATCGGTCTCCACTCGGTGACTCCGTCCTCGAGGACGATCAGAAGCTCGTTCTTCGGAACGCCGGCGTTTCCCGACTCGTCGACGAGAACGGGCGCCGAGAGGACCCCGCATCGACGCCACAGCTGTCGACCGAGTCGAGTGATCTCGTTCCCGTCGAGGGGGCGGGTGGTCGGAACCCAGGTCCGCCCGTCCTCGGTGACGGCGCGGGAGAAGTCGAGCGGGAACGACGACGGCATCTCGGCCTCCGCCGCGCCCACGTCCGACAGGAGCCAGAGTCCGTCGGTCCGCGCGCTGAGCTCGATCGTCGTGTCGTGGTACCGGTAGCGGGTCTCGATCGCCGTCGCCGGGAGCCCCCAGAGAACGACGAGCACGACCCCCCATCCGACCTGTCGCCATGTGTTGATCATGCGCCCCATTCTACCGGACCCGTCGCCCGGATCGCGCGCCAACCCGGACACCTCCCCGTATCGCCGAGAAGTCGTAACGCGTTTCCCGCGCGAGGTGTCCCGTGCGCAGCCCTCGGTCCGTGCAACCCGGGCGCCTCGGCGTCACTCCGTCGACCGTCCCGGGGCGATGGCCGACACGATCCAGCCGGTGATCACGGTCGCCACGGTGCCGACGGTGGTGAAGTAGAGGAACGCGACCGGCGCGACCGGCTCGCCCCAGATCGCCTCGTGGATCGCGGGCCACGCGTCGAGCAACGCGACCGACGACATGCCGGCGAGCAATCCGACGAAGGCGCCGTGACCATTGGCGCGACGCCCCGTGAATGCCAACACGAAGACGCCGAGGATCGACCCGTAGAAGTACGCGCCGATGTTGTTCACCGCTTCGATCACCGAGCTCCCGAACTGGGTCGAGCGGCTGAACCAATAGGCGCACGCGGTGACGGCGAGACCGATGGCGACCGTCGCGACGCGCGACTCCCGCACCTCGTGCGCCGAGGTTCCCCCGCGAAACGCGAAATGCCAGATGTCGATCGACCAGACTGTCGCCATCGCGTTGAGCTCCGAATCGATACTCGAGAGCGCGGCCGCGAAGATCGCGGCGAACAGGAGTCCGACCAATCCGACCGGCAACGCCTCGATGATGAAGCGCGGAAAGACGTAGTTCGTCTCCGAGGGCAACTCCGCGGGCTCGGACGCCGCCGTCGATCCCTCGCCATCGCGCAAGCCGATGGCAAGGCCACGGACCTCCACGCGCGCGCGCTGTCCTTCGGCGAGGAGTTCCTGCACCCGACGCCATGCAGCGGGATCGTCGGTCGCGGTGGCGCCGGCGCGGGTGATATCCGCGCGGGATCGATCGTAGCGATCGAGAGCGGCTCGGAGCCCCGGGTCATCGCGATGACTCTCGATCGCCCGAGCTTCATCCGGAAGGAAGCTCGGCGGTGGAGGCGCGTACAGTTGCCCGACGAAGAGGAGAGTACCGATGGCGAGCACCACGAACTGGAAGGGAATCTTGGCTACGGCGTTCAAGGCGAGCGCGCCGCGGACGTGACGGAGCGAGCGACCGGCGAGCAGACGCTGCGCTTGACTCTGGTCACAGCCGAAGTAGGCCAGGAAGATGAACGACCCGCCGATGAGGCTGCTCCAGATCGTGTACCTCTCGGTCGGGTCCCAGGTCGTGTCGATCAAGGTCGTACGCCCCAGCCGACTCGCGACTCCCCAGGCTTCGCCGACGGAGAGCGACTCCGGCAGACTGCGGACCGCGAAAACGAGGGCGATGATCAGCCCGACGACCATGACCAGCATCTGCTTGACGTCGGTCGACAACACGGCGCGCATCCCACCGAACGCGGTGTAGCCCAGGGCCGCGAAACCCATCAGCGCGATGGTCCACGCCTCGGACCAACCCAGGAGCGCGGAGAGTACGACCGACGGTGTGTAGATGACGAGACCCGCGGCCAGCCCCCGCTGGATCAGGAAGATCACCG
>JAGQRC010000167.1:3111-7267 GCA_020425835.1 Planctomycetota bacterium
GATCGAACCGGAGCCCGAGGTACTCGTACGCCGTAAAGACCTTGTGGCGATGGTAGAGAGGGGCCAGAGTCACGGCGAGGACGACCATCGCCAGGGGGAGGGCGTAGTAGAACTGCAGGAACCGCATCCCACGGTCCCAGCCCGTCCCGGTGGTTCCGACCATGGTGATGGCGCTCGCCTGTGTCGCCATGACCGAGAGTCCGATGACCCACCACGGCGCCGATCGCCCCGCGAGGAAGACATCCACGGCGTCCCGGTTCTCGCGCGCTCGACGCATGCCATCGTAGATGACGTAGACGAGAAACCCGACGAAGAGGATCCAGTCCAGTGAGCTCACGTCCCCCCCGTTCCCATCGCCGAGAGCAGACCACGTGCGGCGCCACCCGGCAAGGTCGGAGCGTCGCGATGGCTCGACCGAGCGTGTTGGCCGTTCTCGCTCTCGTCGCGACGCTGTTCTCCGGCGCTCGTGCCGTCGAGCCGGGACCGGCGATCGACGACCTTCCTCGACTGCCGCGTCTGCTCCGGAATCTCGAGGAGACACGCCGGGTGCTCTACGTCACCGCCCATCCCGACGACGAGAGCGGTGGCCTGATCGCTCGACTCGTCCACGGGGAGGGAGTCGAGGTGATGCTGATGACCTTGACCCGGGGGAACGGCGGACAGAACGAGATCGGCACCGAGCTGTTCGACGCCATCGCCGTGCTCCGAAGTGAGGAGCTGCGCGCTGCTCATCGCTTCGACGGCGCGATCCAGCGCTTCGGTTCCGCCGATGACTTCGGCTATTCGTTCTCGGTCGATGAGACATTCGACGAGTGGGGACCGAGACCGATCCTCGACGAGATCGTCGCCACCATCCGTGAGTTCCAGCCGGACGTGATCTTCACGCTGCCCCGGGACGGCGTCGGCGGCGGCCAACATCACCAAGCGTCGGCGCGACTCGCGCGCGAGGCGTTCGACCTCGCGGCGGATCCGGAGTACGCTCCGCGTCTCGGTCCCGCGCACGAGACATCGAGGTTGTTCACGGTCATCTGGGAGCGCACACGGGGCGAGAACATCACGACCGTTTCCCTCGACGCGTTCGACCCGCTCCTCGGCGCGAGCTACGCGGAGATCGGGACGCGATCCCGAGCGCAGCACAAGTGCCAAGGAATGGCACGCGTCCGCGAGCCGATGCCGAGTGACGTGGCGAAGCTCGAGTGGATCGCGACGCGATCGGAGATCACGGACCCGTTGCGTCCGCTCGCGCATCCGCTGGAAGGGCTGGAGCGACCGGCGATCGGTGACGCGGACACCGAGAAGCGCTGGCAGGACGCGGTGCGCTCCGCTCGTGATCGACTCGATCTCCAGGCGCCGCACGACGCCTCCGGGGATCTCCTCCGTGCGCTCGAGGTGGCGAGGTCGGCGCCGCCCTCGGTGCGCGCGACGACCCTTCGCGAGCGGCTCGAGGCCGCGGTGCTCGCCTGTTGGCAGTTCTCGATCGAGGCGCGTGCCGAGACGACGTTCGCGGCGGCCGGTGCCACGATTCCGATCACCATTGCGGCGCGTGCCGGAACTCCGCCCGCGCTGCTCGACTGGCAGGTGGTCGACCCGAGCGACACCATCGTCCTCGAGGGTCGACTCCGGATCGTCGAGGGAACGACCGCGCGCGAACACGGGACCCTCTCGATTCCGGCGAGCGCCGATCCGACGATCTATCGCGCGCCGTTCGCGGCCGGTCCACTTCCAGGGAGCGCGTTCCGAATCGAAGGCACGCTGACCGAGCTCCTCGACGAGGCATCTCCGAGTGTCCCCTTCGGTCCGATCCCGGTCCGCGCCCTGCGCTCGGACGAACGAACGCAGGTCATCTCGACCTCCGATCTGCAGATCGTTCCCGATCCGAGCGTCCAACCGGTTCGAGCGCTCGAGGTCGCACCGTTCGACGGCGCCGATCCACCGCAGTGCGAAGTGACCTTTCTGGTGTCGACGCGGGAGGCACAGCGGGTGCGCTTGCGATTCGAGATCGACGCCCCGTGGACCGTCACGCCGTCGGAGCTCGAGATCGACGCCCCGGGGCGCGGTCGCGAGATCCCGGTTCGCGTCGTCGCGAGCGCGCTCCGACCAGAGTCGGGACGATTCACCCTACGAGCACGCGCCGAGGTCGAGAGCGACGGCCGGTCGAGCGACTCGGGCTATCGGGTGATCGACTACCCTCACATCCGACGCACGGCGCTCGAAGTGCCGGCGGCCGTCGACATCGCGTCGTTCCCCTGCAGACCGGGGACGACCTCCCCGATCGGCTACGTCGACGGCACGGGCGATCAGACGGCCCACGCGCTCGAGCGCATCGGCTACACGGTGGTACCCCTGACGTCCGATGATCTCCTCGAAGGAGATCTCGCACGCTTCCCCGTCATCGTGCTCGGCGTGCGCGCCTACAAGGTCCGCCCCGACCTGATCGCTGCGCAACCGCGGCTCCTCGACTGGGTCGAGGCGGGAGGTCACCTCGTGGTCCAGTACAACAAGTTCGAGTTCAACCGCGAGGGCAGTCCGCCGAGCAGTCCCTACGTTCCCTTCCCCGGCGCGGCGGTCTCGAACCAGCGCGTCACCGTCGAAGGGGCCCCGGTCACGCTGGATCCGCCGACTCATCCGTTCTTCACGCGACCGAATCTCCTGAGCGATGAAGACTGGATGGACTGGGTCCAGGAGCGCGGCCTCTATTTCCTCGACGCGCGCGACGATCGATACGAGGATCTCGTCCGCATGGAAGATCCGTGGCCGTACAACCCCGGCGTCAAGGGGGGAGCGCTGGTCACCGCGAAAGTCGGAGGAGGACGCTGGACCTACATCGGGCTCGGGTTGTTTCGGCAGCTCCCGGCCGGAGTTCCCGGCGCACACCGGTTGTTGTCGAACATCGTGTCCCCCGAGCGATGATGGTCACTCGCGACCGGCGACGTACCAGCGGTCGACCACGCGTCGCCACTCCTCGACGCTCTCCGCACGGACCAACTCTCGCCGAACGTCGACCCCTGCGGGGTGACGCGCCGCGAACTTCGCGACGAACTTCCGCATGAACCGCGGGGCGAGCCAGTCGCCGTGGAGCGCGCGGGAGAGGCGCAGATGTTCGAGCAACGTGTCGCGCTGCTCCTCGATCGTCGGCTCCGGCGCTCGCCCTCCCGCCATCAGAGCGCGCGCCTCCTCGAAGATCCAAGGGTTGCCGATCCCACCCCGAGCGACCGAGACCGCGTGGACCCCGGTGGCCTCGATCATGGCGAAGATGTCGTCGGCGGTCGCGATGTCCCCGGAGCCGAAGATCAACCGATCCGGGTAGCGTCGCGTCAACTCCGCGAGCGCCTCCCAGCGGCTCGGTCCACGGTACTTCTGGACGACGGTCCGGGCGTGCACGGTCACCCACGCGAAGCCGAGTTCGTAGGCGCGATCGAAGATCACCTCGAACGCGAACTGCATCTCGTCACTGTCGTCGTAGGCGCGGCGCAGCTTCACCGTGGTCGGGACCGTCGCGGGCACGGCCTCGCGCACCGCGCGCAAGACCTGCGTCGCTTCGTACGGCGCCGCGAGGAAGTGTCCTCCCCGACTCTTCCGGTGGATCTTCTTCACCGGGCAGGCGAAGTTGACATCGATGACGTCGTAGCCGAGTTCCACCAACCTCGCCGCCGCGGCGGCCATCTCATCGGGATCGCTCCCCATGAGCTGCCCCGCGATCGGGTGGTCGTGGAGCTCCGACGACTCATCCACCAGCCGATCCGCGAGGGTGTCGGGATCCTCGCGATACGCGCCTTCGTCGGAGTTCGCCTCGCGCCCGATCAGGAAGCGATCGAGCATCGCCTCGGTCACGCAGAACGGTGCGCCGCGACGTCGGGCGAGGATGCGCATCGCTCCGTCCGAGAACCCGGCGAGACCGGCCTGGAAGAACGGGGCGTCGAAGCCGGGCACCGCCGATCCGATTCGCGGATCGACCGCGACTGCGCGTGCGACGGTCTCGATCCGCCGGGGATCGTGGCGCGCTTCTCTCTCGAGCTCGAGTTCGACGGACACCGGTCCTCCTTCCCCGGGGCGGTCCGGGACCGGAGGGATCCTACCCGTCGGGAGCAGCCCGATCCCGGGCCACGAAAAATCTGAACCAGTGGTTGCTCTAGTGTTATACACCTGTAAAACACTA